>CAINXF010000211.1 GCA_903854795.1 Candidatus Kerfeldbacteria bacterium | reverse complement strand
GATCTCGTGGTGCTCGGCACCGGACTCCCTGACATCGAGAAAAAGATCACTACTGCAATGAAGAAATTCCCGGAATACGTCTACGCGAACATCGGCTTCGATAACGCGTTCGCACAGCACATCTACGCAGGGTGTGACCTGACACTCGTCCCCTCGAGCTTCGAACCGTGCGGCTTGGTCCAGATGATATCGATGCGCTACGGCACACCATCGATCGTCCGCGCAACCGGCGGCCTGAAGGACACAGTACCCGACGTCGACCTCGACCCGAAACAAGGTCTCGGCTTCTCGTTCGACGAGTTCGTCGCCGATGAGCTTTGGAAAGCGATCGTCCGCGCGATGAAGTGGTACAAAAATCCGAAGAAATGGCGTACACTTACCACGCGATGTATGGAACAGGATTTTTCCTGGGATTCCTCCGCAAAAAAATATCTAACGCTCTACGAGCGCGCAGCGAAACACATATGAACCACAGCGAAATTCGACAGGACTACATTCACGATCGCGTCGTCATTATCGCCCCTGGGCGCAAGAAACGTCCGCACGACTTTCCACAGACCACTGTAGTCCACCAGGACCAGGGTGCAACATCCTGCATCTTCTGCCCGGCGCAGCTTAAGAACGTCAAGGCGCTCCAGACAGTTGGTAGTGCGTCGAACTGGAAAGTGAAGGTCATCAAGAACATCTATCCGATCGTCAGCGCCGACAACCCCGATGCCTACGGCTACCAGGAGGTCGTCGTCGACACGCCCGACCATAACGTCGAGTTCGCCAACCTCCCGATCGAGCACATCGAATCCGTACTCGACGTCTTCGGTAAGCGCATCATGGCGCTCCAGAAAGACCCGAAGATTAAATACATCCTCACCTTCAAGAACCATGGCGGCAAGGCTGGCGCATCTATCAACCACTCGCACTCACAGATCTTCGCGTCATCGTTCATCCCGCCGCACATCATCGACAAGCGCACGCGCGCCGAATCGTACCAGATCCAAAAAGGGACCTGCTACTACGAAGACCTGCTCATCAAGGAGCAGAAAGGTCCGCGCTGGATCGCCGAGGACGACTACATCGGCGTCTTCGCACCGTACGCCTCGTCATATAACTACGAGGCTTGGTTCATCCCTTGGCGCCACGTCGACAACATGTATGACCTAACGATTGCCGAACGACGTTCGCTCGCGACGCACCTCAAGAATCTCCTGACGCGTCTCGAGATCACCGGCCTGTCCTACAACCTCTACGCACACCAGGTCGTCCGCGATAAGAACGAGCACTTCTACTTCCGCATCGCGCCACGTGGCGACGTGTGGGCAGGGCTCGAACTCGGGTCGCGTCTCGTCGTCAACACGGTGCCGCCTGAAGACGCCGCCGCGTTCTATCGCGGAGACGAAGAAAAACCAGCCCCGAAGAAGCGGTAGCCGCATCCGCAACTACATTGTAAACGGTGTGGCGTGCTTTTTTTTACCGACCACCAACAAATGTGCACTTTTTGAATATGCGGATCGCTTTTTCCGCCAATCTTTCTCGATCGCGCCATCGATGGTAACCGCGCCCTGCTCAAACAATCGTTGCGCCTCGCTCTTGCTTGCTGCGTCACCGGTTACTATCAATAGGTCACGAACAAATGTGCCGGCGTCACCGATCCATCGCATGGATTGACCCGTGGTAAGACTTCCCCAGCCTTTACGCGCGGCCGTTGCTTCGATGCTCCCGTGGTACATCCCGACGATCGTCTCGGCGAGCTTCAGTTTCGCATCACGCGCGGCTACATCGGTGAACTGCATGGCATCGATCTCGTCCATGGGGAGGTCGGTCGCGAGCTCGAAGTAATCACGCAGCACCGAATCAGGCATGGACATAATCTTGCCAAACATCTCGCTCGGTTCTTCCTCGATCGCGATAAAATTGTTGAGTGATTTGCCCATTTTCTGACCATCCGTGCCCATTAGGTACTTCGCGAGGACCACATCCTGCGGCGCCATGCCGTGCGACTTCATAAATTCCCGTCCTGTCAGGATGTTAAACTTCTGATCGAGACCACCGATCTCGACGTCGGCCCTCACTTCGATCGAATCGTAAGCCTGCAAGAGCGGATAGAACATCTCATGGAACGCGAACGGCTGGCCATCCTTCGTACGCTGCCTGAACGTCTCGTGCGAAAGGAGCCAGCCCACCGACAATTTCGACGCCTCACGGATGAGCGAATCAAGCTTGAAATCCTTGTACCACTCGGTCTGGTAACGAACCTCAAGCAACTTCTTGTCCTTCTTCAGAATCTTGAGCGCCTGTTGTTCGTACGTTTTGTAATTCTGCTTGATCTGGGCGGTAGTGAGCGGCGGCCGCGTCTCGTTCTTGCCCGACGGGTCGCCGATGCCCGCCGTAAAATCACCGACGATCAATACGACGGTGTGACCAAGGTCCTGAAACCGACGAAGGATGCGCAATACGACCGCATGGCCCAGATGGAGCCGTGCGCCGGTCGGGTCGATGCCGAGCTTCACGCGGAGCCGGTCGCCTGATTCAAGGCGTTCCTGAAGATGCCTACGATCGATCACCTCGGCCAAACCGCGGGTCAACAATTCTGTAATACGTTGTATAGACTGGGTATCCATGGCTGGTATTTACCTTGAAAGTATAGCATAATTCTGCTATATTGATTGCGCAATGACATTACTTTGCGAGGTATTCATACGACTGTAACCTCCGCCGACTATCCTAGTATGGGGCGCTGAAACGCCTCTATGTTCATGCATGCCAATCCCCCACCTCAAGAAAATCGATTCTGATGATCACCCTGAAGACGCGCCGCACTACCAACGCTCATGGCGTGATCTGCGATCGGCTGCGCCGCATAACCCCGCGGTGCGCTGGGTGGCTTCGCTATTTTCCCGTAATAACAAGATTGTTTCCGGTGCCGTCGATACAATGAAGCGCGTTTCGAAAAAACGGACCACGAAGGAGAGGTTTTTGAAGTTATGGCTGCCGATCATCGGCATCTTCTTCTTAGTGTGCGTGCTTGGCGTCATTGTGACCTTCGCATGGTACTCACGCGACCTTCCGGACCCGAACAAAATCACTGATCGTAGCGTCGCACAATCGACCCGCATTTATGCGCGCGACGGCACCACACTTCTCTACGAGATCCATGGTGACCAGAAGCGCACCGTCGTCGATCTGAAGGACGTGGCGCCCGATGTGATCAACGCGACGATCGCAATCGAGGACAAAGACTTCTACAAACATGGCGGCATTTCGCTCACCGGCATCATCCGCGCCATTTGGACCGACGTGACGACCGGCTCGTCACAGGGCGGCTCGACGTTGACGCAGCAGTTTGTGAAGAACGCCATCCTTACCAGCAACAAGACCATCTCACGAAAGATCCGTGAGTGGGTGCTCTCGTACCAGATCGAACGGAAATTTACAAAACAACAGATCTTGAAGTTGTATTTCAATGAAATTCCATACGGGTCGAACGCCTATGGAATCGAAGCGGCATCGGAAATGTACTTCGGCAAACCAGCAAAAAGTCTCGACCTTGCCGAATCCGCCGTGCTGGCCGCCATCCCACAAGCGCCATCGTTCTATTCGCCGACCGGCAACAATACCGATCGACTCATGACCCGCGCACACTACGTGCTCGACCTCATGGTGGAGCAAGGGTACGTCACGAAAGAGCAGGCCGATGCGGCAAAAACCGAGGACGTGTTGAAGAACGTCAAGCCAAAACGCGAGTCCATCATCGCCCCGCACTTCGTGTTCTATGTGCGCGACCTTCTCGCCCAGAAGTACGGCGAACGCGCGGTCGAGCAAGGCGGCCTCAAAGTCATCACCACGCTCGATATCGACAAACAACTCGCCGCCGAACAAGCAATCAACGACAAGGCGGCTTCGAACCTGAAGAATTGGAACGCCTCGAACGCCTCGCTCGTATCGATCGATCCGAAGACTGGGCAGGTACTTGCCATGGTGGGTTCCGAGGATTATTTCAATACGGCGATCGACGGCAACGTGAACGTCGCATTGACGCCCCAACAGCCAGGATCATCGATCAAACCGATTGTCTACGCCACGGCGTTCAGCCACGGCTTTACACCAGACACCGTCCTCTTCGACTTAACGACACATTTCAAAATGGCCGGTCAACCAGACTACATCCCACACAACTATGACGGCAAGGAACATGGGCCGGTAAGTATGCGTAGTGCACTCGCGGGATCCCTTAACATCCCTGCCGTGAAAACACTCTACCTCGCCGGCATCAACAACGTCATCGACCAGGCACAAAAGATGGGGTATACCACCTGGGACGATCGCTCGCGGTTCGGCTTGTCATTGGTACTTGGCGGTGCAGAGGTGACGCTCCTCGATCACGTCGCCGCCTTTGGCTCATTCGCGACCGATGGCATTCTCCACACGACCGCACCGATCCTTAAGGTGCAGGACAAAAACGGCAAAGTGCTCGAGGAATTCAAGGACCAAAATACGCGCGTGCTTGACCAGAACGTCGCGCGCGAGGTATCCGACGTTTTGAGCGACAACAATGCGCGTGCCTTCATTTTCGGCACGAAAAACTACCTCACACTTCCCGACCGCGCGGTCGCCGCAAAGACCGGCACCACCCAGGAATACCGCGATGCGTGGACCATCGGCTATACCGCGGCCACTGGCAAAGACCCTGCGGTCGTGACCGGCGTATGGGTAGGCAACAACGACAACTCGAAGATGCATGCAGGCGCGGATGGTTCGGTCGTGGCCGCACCGATCTGGAATAGTTACATGAAGAAGGCGGTCGCCGGCACAAAGGCGGTCGCGTTCAATAAGCCGAAAATTCCCAAGAGCGACAAGCCCGTACTGAACGGCAAACTCGAGGGCGAGGCGCCGATCAACGTCGACTCAGTGACCGGTAAGCAAATCCCTGCCTCATGTCTCGCCACGTGGCCCAAGCAGTTCATTACACAGAAAACCGTCAAAGCGGTTCATACCATCCTGTTCTATGTCGACCCTGCCGATCCACTCGGCGCGGCACCAAAAGACCCGACGAAAGACCCGCAATTCGCCTCATGGGACGCCCCAATCCAAGACTGGGCGAAAAAAAATGGTTTTGTCGAAAAAGCTCCCGCGATGGAATCCTGCTCACTGCGTTCTGGCGCGCCGTCGGTATCTATCACGAGTCCCGCCGATAATGCCACAATCCAGAGCAACACGATGAACGTCACAGTGACGGCCGTCGGGGCACAACCTATCACTGGAATAACATTCTCGCTCGACGGCCAGGTCGTGCAGCAAGGCTCATCATCAACGGCGTCTATCGACCTTACCAATGTTACCAATGGCTTCCATGTCGTCACGGTGACTGCGACGGACAGCATTCAAAGCACCGGCCAAGCGAGCGTGAACATTAACGTACTAAAAGACGCCTCGCTCTCAACTGTATATTTCGTTTCCCCAGCGTACAACGCATCATTGACCGCTGGCAGCACCGTGACATTGACCGCCTTTGCACATGATCCCTCGGGGTTTTCGAGCGCACATTTCTCAGTGATCAATCCTGATGCATCAACGGCGGATATCGCGACCATTGATATCGCGACCGACTCGACCACAACGACCCCGTGGTCTGTCCCAACCGCGACCGGCACCTATAAACTCGTGTTCCAAGCGACAACAAAAGATGGCCGCTCACTCAAGAGCGATTATCTCGTGATCGCTGTCCACTAACCGTTCGTACGCAACTGGACCCGGTCGAACCGTAGGTGTGGGAAGTGTTTTTTTATTCCTTCCAACAATTCCTGCTCACGTTGCCGTATTGCCATGCCGGCCGCGGAGCTTTCCGCGACGCACACCACCTCGCCGTGCCTATATGAGACCACTCTCATATAGTTTCCGCTATCTCCCCCGAACATCTCCTGCAGGATTTGGTTTGCCTTGGTGACGACTCGGGCGGCGCGCACTTGATTGCCAACGCCGAAACGCTCGACCGCTTGCTCTAGCAACCCGCCGATCCGTACCGCTGCCATATCTACTGTCGGATCGGCATTATAAGATACAGATACTCGCCCTTGCCATCAGATTTCAATATTCCCGCGCTCGCACTGTCAGTGACGCCGAGCACTACATCAGGAGCATTGATCGCGCTCAAACCTTCAAGAAGGTATTTATAATTGAACACCACGCTGACCGGGCCGCCTGTGATCTTGGCAGGAATACTACCTTGATGTTCCCCGAGTTCTGAGTTGGCAGCGGCGCAGGTAATCAGATTTTTAGCTGGATCAATACCAACCGTGACGTCATTAATGCCTGAGCGGCAAAAGAGGCTTGCGGTCTTCACGGCCTTTACAAGAGATTCTGTATCGACGTGGACTTCGACCGAGGATGATGCTGGGATGATCTGTGAGTAGTCAGGGTATTGCCCTTCGATGAGCCGCGTCGAAAGCTCGATACTGTCGGTCACGAACAGCGCCTGCGTTTCTCCGATAAACACCTCGACATCACCTTCCGCCGGCATAATCCGAACAAGTTCATACAATGCGCGCGTCGGCACGATCGTCTTTATGTCCTTCCGGGGTTCTTTGAGCGTTACCGTGCATTCCGCCAGACGATAACTGTCGGTAGCAGCCATGGTGAGCTTATTGCCCTTTATGGAAAAAAATATGCCACTGATCTCGGGCCGCGTCGTGTCTTGTGCAGCCGAGAACAACACTTGATTCAGGCCGTCGCGCAAGGTAGTGGCCTCCATTTTAAAACCACCATCATGCGACACTTGCGGAATGATCGGAAAATCATCAGCCGTCATACCGCGGATAGTGGTGTGCGAGGAATCGCTGACCACTTTCAGCGTCGCGCCCTCGGTTTCCAGTTCGATTTTATCGTTCTCGAGTAGACCGACGTAGTCAGTGAGGAGTCTTGCCTGGACCGTGATGGCACCATCTTCGGTGATCTTTCCACGAACGCGCGTAGTCACGCCCACTTCAAGATTCGTGGCACTTAACACGAGTGAACTTTTTTCTGCACGAAGTAATACGTTACTAAGAATCGGGAGTGTGAGATTTTTGCTCGCGATCCGTCCGACCGTCGAGAGGCCTGTGAGTAGATTTTCTTTTGTGCAGGATAGTTTCATATGTTCTCACCCGATAATAGTAATAAGGTGTGTGGAAAGGTGGATAATTATTTTTGTTCGCGTAATGTGACGATGTATATTCAGGAATTTTTTAATTGTCGAACGCTCGTGGTGTGAATAGGCTGTGTGGAGCGTTGTGGGAAGTGTGTGAGCGAGGTGACGCGAGTTGGGGTGGTCTGTTGATGAGTGATGACCTTTCCACAGATCGCTCACACAGTCGGGACAGAATTGTCTACAAGTTGTCCTACGAAATCGGTCGCATCATCCACAACCAATTCACATGTTATAAAGCCGTTGGCGGATGAGGTTGATGTCTTGACGAAGCTTCTCGTCATGCTCGACAATCGTTGAGATCTTTAGCACTGCATGCATCGCCGTCGTGTGGTCGCGGCCACCGATCTCTTGACCAATATTTGGGAACGAACTCTTGAGCTCCTCGCGCATGAGATACATCGAGATTTGTCGTGGGAAAACAAGCTCTTTCTTTCGGCTGTCGCCGACGAGATCATCGAGCGAGAGGTCGTAGTACGAGGCCACGACGTTCAAAATGATCTTCGGCGTCAATCCGCCGCGTGGTGCGCGCGAGGTGACGGAGGCGAGGAGAGTCTTCGTAGTTTCGAGTGTAGGCGATGAGGAATTGAGCTGGTGGTAGGCGATGAGACGGTTGAGTGCACCCTCAAGTTCGCGTACGTTCGACTGGATGCTGGTGGCGAGGAAGCGGAGCACTTCATCAGTGAGTGGAAAGTGTTTTTCCTTGCATTTTGACTGTAAAATAGCCATTCTGGTCTCAAAATCAGGACTCGCGATGTCCGCGATCATCCCCCACTCGAAGCGCGACGTGATTCTTGCTTCGAGCGATGGGATCGATTTTGGTGGACGGTCAGAAGTTACGACGATCTGGCGGTTGGTTTGGTGGAGGGCGTTGAACGTATGGAAGAATTCCTCCTGCGTCCCTTCTTTGCCAGCGAGGAATTGGATATCGTCGACCAAAAGCATGTCGACGGTGCGGTAGCGGTTCTTGAACGATTCCGTTTGCCCACGCGAGACGGCGTGGATGTAGTCATTGGTGAAACGTTCGCAGCTGACGTAGAGCACGTGCTTTTCCGGGTATAGCCGGAGCACCTCGTGACCGATCGCCTGCATAAGGTGGGTTTTACCAAGGCCGGAGCCGCCGTAGATGAATAGCGGGTTGTAGACGGCGCCAGGTTTTTCGCTGACCGCGAGCGCGGCGGCGTGCGCGAGCGCGTTGCCCTTGCCGACCACGAATCCGTCGAACTGATATTTTTGGTTGAGGTTGAAATCTTCCGCCTTTGCGCCATTGCCGTTAATCGGTTTAGGTGGCGCATGCGGCGTGACCGCGTCGACAGCGGTCGCATTCTCGTGCTGTCGCTTGATCGAGGCAACTTCGTAGGTCACGAGCGTCGGCGCCATGTTGAGCGAGTGCTCAACCGCCTTCACAATGAGCTCGTGGTACTTGTTTTGGAGCCAACTCTGCGTGAATGCATTCGGCACGCCGACGACTATCGTGCCGTTCTCCATAGACAACACGAACGTGTTCTTGAACCACGTCGTAAAGTTCGCTTTGCTTATAAGCAACTCAAGTTCACCGAGTACCGCTTGCCAGACTTGTTCATTTGTCATGAGAAACTTGAGTTAACGTTTTGTTACGGCGGAACTATACCACGAAGCGATGATGGCATGAACGATTGTTTTACCGTGGACATGTGGAGAATATGTGAATGTGCTGTGGAAAGATCGATTTAAAGTCTTCAATAAGGAATTGACCGTACATAAAGATGCTGGTATACTGCGAGAACTGTTATGCCAAAACGAACCTACCAGCCGAAACGTCGACGCCGCGCAAGGGTCCATGGATTCAGGGCGCGTATGCGTACCCCGGGCGGTCGAAACGTGCTCGTGAGGAGACGCCGCAAGGGCCGAAAGCTGATCGCGATCCGCGCGACTCGGTAAATTCGACTCGACCATGTTGCCGAGAACGAACCGTTTGACTCGTTCACAGGATTTTCGTCGTGTGTACGAAAGAGGACGTTCTTTTTCAACGGCAAATTTATTAGTGAAGGCGACATGGCGGCAAAGCGAAACGTCGTCGCGTATCGGCGTGGTTGTCGGGACGAAGGTCTCAAAAAGGGCGGTCGTTCGAAACACGGCACGGCGACGGATCAGAGAAGCGCTCCGAAAGACCGGATTGGTCAAAACACGCGGTTTTGATATTATCATCAGTGCGCGGCCATCTATAAAAAACCGCACATTTTCAGAGATTTCCGTTGAATGTGGGCTCATCGAGCGAAAGTTTATTCCCCCATCCCGTCCCTAGGACCACATGAAATACCCAAAAATCATCGTAATCTCCATGTTGAGGCTCTATCAACGGACGTTGTCCCCTGATCATGGCTGGTTTCGCGCGAATCACCCCTATGGATATTGCCGTTTTCACCCATCATGCTCGGAGTACGCGGTCAACGCGGTCGAGAAACACGGAACAATTAAAGGGCTAATATTAGCCATTTTTAGACTTATTCGCTGTAATCCCTGGTCACAGGGAGGACTTGATCCTGTAAGGTAAATATCATGGCACATCTTTTCACCGTCATCTTCTATCAGCCGATGTTCAATCTCTTGATCGCGCTGTACCACTACCTTCCGGTACACGACCTTGGTCTCGCGATCATCGGTCTGACCGTCACTACCCTGCTGTTCCTGTTCTGGCCTTCATTAGTCCAGATTAAATCATCGACGGCACTCCAGGAAATACAGCCGAAGCTCAAGGTACTTCAAACGAAATACAAAGACGACAAGCAGGAGCTGGCAAAACAGACCATGGCGCTCTATAAAGAGCATAAATTCAACCCATTTTCCTCGTGTTTGCCGCTTTTGGTCCAACTCCCCTTCATTTTCGCGATGTACCGAGTGTTCATCGGTGGGCTCAAGGTCGATGCGACCACGCATCTCCTCGATGCCAGCCAGCTTCCGAACCTCTACGGGCACCTTCGTGACCTTTACACGACCACGCAGATATCGACGATGTCCATGGGATTCCTGAACCTGACCGCGAAACATAACATCTATCTCGCGATCGTCGTGGGTGGTACGCAGTACCTCCTGACCCGCATGCTCGCGCCGAAGAAGTCGCCGCCTAAAGGCGTTGAAACCGCCAAAGACGAGAGCGCGACCACCATGGCGCTCCAGCAGATGAACTACATTACGCCGTTTACCTTCGCATTGTTCTCGTATCTCCTGCCCGCGGGCATTTCGCTCTACTATGTGACGTGGAATGTGTTCCAGATCCTGCAGCGACAGTGGATCGCACGAAAGCACAAGCCACAGGAACTAAAGGAAGTGAAACCGTGATCACGCTGAAGCAGCTCAAGCACCTGCCTGTCGAGACGACCGGGGGCATGCGCCTTGGGCGGATCGTCGATATTGAGATCGAAACCGAGTCGCACCACATTGTAACGTACGTCGTCCAGCCGGGCAGACTCACGCAGCCGATCGCCCGAAGGAGCCTCCGTATCAATCGGAGTCAGGTCGTGTCGCTCACGAACGAGCGCATGATCGTCGACGATCTGGTGAGCGGAACGCGGGTCGAGCAACGCGCGCGGGGCCTCACGAAGGGCGCGCCTTCGCCCATTTCCGCATGGAGCCTGTAAGCGCACCTGACGCGGCGATGCGCCGCGTCCTCGTATCGATGACGTCGAACGTGAGCAGGGTGCGACGAGTTTTTGGTATATGCGTGAGGAGGGATGGGATGCGATCTGCCCACTCGATGAGCGTCACGGCATGTGGCATTTCCATTGCTTCCCTGAGCGCCGCGCAGTCGGTCAGCGTGAGCCGACCTACGCGGTAGCAATCGACGTGGTTGAGCAGTAAAATTCCCCTACCATGGACGTAATGGCTAGTCATGAGTACGAACGTCGGGCTTTTGACCGGGTACCGGACGCCCAACGCTTGAGCGATAGCTTTTACAAGTACTGTCTTTCCTGATCCAAGACCTCCTATAAGGCCAATTACATGACCGCCACGGAGCGAAGTCGCTAAAAAATGGCCAAAATCAGTGGTTTCTTTAGCAGAATGTGTGATGAACGATATAGTGTCGGTTGCGGTCATATGTGTAGTATCCTAGCAGGACCACCAATAGTTACGCCAATTCCTTGACAATAAAACGTTGAATACGTATGATACCAGCTTATTTTTCGAAGACAGTATTGAGGGATCGATTATCGTCGCATGGAGTTAACACCGCTTCAACAGGCCGTCGAGCTCTGTAACAGGAGCAAGAACGTCCTTATTTGTCTGCCAAAAGACCCGTCGTCCGACGCCATCGCCGGAGGACTGGGGTTGTTCCTGTTGCTCGAGAAGCTTGGCAAACGCGCACGCATCGTGTGTAGCGAATTCACGTTACCAAACGGCCACGGCTTCCTCCCGAAGAGCGACGCGATTGAGAAGGAGCTCAAGAATATCCGCCAGTTCGTTATTAGCCTCGACGTCTCGAAGGTGGCAGTCGAGGAGTTGAGTTACGTCATCGAGAACGGCAAACTCGAGGTGTTCATCACTCCGAAGAACGGCTTCTACGAGGCGCGTGATGTTACCACGAGCGCGGGAAGTTTCGCATACGATGCGGTCATAACAGTAGATGCGGCCGATCTTGAGATGCTCGGTCCGATCGCGACCGGCAACGCGGAGTTCTTCTACCGGACGCCGGTCCTCAACATCGACCATCATGCGAGCAATACGCAATACGGCGCGATTAATCTCGTCGATCTTACGGCCACCTCGACCTCGGAAATCATCTTCGAATTCACGAAAGCGCTCGGATTCAACGTGCTTGACGAGCAGGTCGCGACGACGCTATTGACTGGCATCATCTCGAAGACCAAGAGCTTCCAGACGCCGACCGTGACTCCCCGCTCGCTCGCCATCGCGAGCCATCTTATCGCCTCGGGGGCGCGCCGCGAGGAGATCATCGATAACCTGTACCAATCGAAATCGATTGCGACACTGAAACTGTGGGGGCGCGCGTTGGCGCGGGTGCAGCAGATGTTCGGCGGAAAGTTCATATACTCCATGCTTGGTGAACAGGATTTCGAGAAGACCGGCGCGACCGATGATGACCTTCCTCGTGTCATCGACGAACTCATCGTCAACGTGCCGACCGCCGAATTGATCGCGGTTATCTATAAACGTGCCGGAAAAAACGCAACGGTATGTATCGATGTCACGAAATCCATCGATTTGAAACGGTTCTTCCCCGAAGGTAAGCCGTACGGCAGTCAAAGCTTTTTCGTGTGGGAGACGCCATACCAAGACCTCCTTGCCGCCGAAGCCGAGGTGTTGCGACGAGTCACACAGATTCTCGAGTAATCAAATCATCTCATTACCTCGCG
>CAINXF010000210.1 GCA_903854795.1 Candidatus Kerfeldbacteria bacterium | reverse complement strand
GGCATGGCGCAAACCTCAGGACGTTCCGACCTAAGCTTCGAGGATGAGACACGGCTCGATATGTTTTACATCGAGAATTGGTCGTTCAAACTCGACCTTCAGATCCTCTCGAAGACGCCGTGGGTCGTACTATCTATGAAATCCGCCGTATGAACAAACCGCCCCGAAAAGTCGCACTCGTGCATGATCATCTCGGACAGGATGGCGGCGCCGAGCGTGTGCTCGCGATCCTGCAAGACATGTACCCTGGCGCGCCGACGTATACACTTATCCACGATCACACGCGAGCCAATAAGGTGTTCCTATCGCGTGACATCAGGACGTCGTTCTTGCAGCGAATGCCCTTCGGCGTGCGGCATTACCAGATGTATCTCCCATGGATGGCGAACGCGGTCGAGCGGTACGAGCTGAACGAGTATGATCTCGTCATCTCTAATTCCGCGTCGTTCGCGCGTGGCGTCCTGACACTCCCGAAGACGTTGCACATCGACTATTGTCATTCACCGACGCGATACCTCTGGAGCGATACGCATCGGTACGTCGACGAGCTGCACTACCCCGGTATCGTGAAGAAGTTCATCCCGTTCATGCTGACGGGGATACGGCAGTGGGACCGAATCGCCGCCGATCGCGTTGATGTCTTTTTCGCCAACTCCCGTACGGTGCAGCGTCGTATCACGAAATACTACCGCAGGGAGAGCACTATTATGCATTGTCCAGTGGACACCTCCGGTTTCACGATCGGTACCGTCGGTAACTACTATCTCATCGGGGGGCGTCTCGTGCCGTACAAGCGATACGACCTCGCAATTCGGGCGTTCAACCGTCTCGGTATTCCGTTGAAGATCTTCGGTGACGGACCCGAGGAAAAGAAGTTACGCGAAATGGCGAAGCCGAACATCGAGTTCCTCGGCAGGGTGTCGCATGACGAGGTCCGCAAACTCTACCAGGGATGCATCGCATTCCTCCACCCACAGGAGGAGGATTTCGGTCTGACACCGCTCGAGGCGAACGCCTCAGGAAGGCCGGTCATCGCTTTTGCGGCAGGCGGTGCGCTCGAGACCGTACAAGAAGGTGTCAACGGCACGTTCTTCTATGAGCAGGAGTGGGAATCGCTCGCCGACGCGGTGATCCGCTTCACGCCGGAGAAATTCGACCCCGAGACGGTACGTGCGCACGCGCTGAAGTTCGATGTGGTACACTTCAAACAACGCTTCTCCGAGGCGGTCGAGAGGGCATGGGACGCGCACGAGCAGGCGTACCAGCACATGCCGCGCATTTCATAACGTTAAGAAAGGAACAGCACGTATGGAACTTCGAGAATCACTCATGCTCTACAAACGACGTTGGAAGTTGTCGATAGCCTTGCTAGTGGTCGTCGTTGGCGGCGCGTTCGCGTGGTCGTACCTGCGGCCGCACTACTACACGACGTCGATTTCGTTCGCGGTGAACGGCGCGACCGAGGTGCAGACGAACCAGTATCAGTACGGCGGCTACTACGCGCTGCAGGCGGCGGACCTTTTCTCACAGACGGTCGTGAGTTGGCTCCAGACGCCGTCGGTCCTTGTGAGTATCTACGATCGTGCGGGGCTTCCGAGCCACGTCGATACGCTCCAAAACCTGAGCTCGCGCTTTAAGACGAAAAAGTACTCCGCGCAGAACATTGTGGTGACGTATTCGACGTCGACCGAATCCGAGGGACAGAAGATCGCGACCGCGCTCGCGGCTGAGATTTCATCGCGCACCGCGAGCCTGAACCAGGTCGCACAGGACAAGTCGCAGTTCGAGGTGGTCTCGGCGAATCCCGTGGTCGTCCTCGCGAAACCGAATCCGATCCTCATCGCCCTTGCCGCACTGGTCGTCGCATTGACGCTCATTGTGTTCCTCATCCCGCTGGTCGAGTACCTTTCAGTGAAGCCACGGATCGAGCAGTAGTATGCGCATCGGTATCGACGCGCGATTTTTTGGACCAAGTGTGGGAACCGGCATCGGCCGGTATTCCCAGCGTCTTATTGAGGAGCTCGAACAGATCGACACAGTGAATGAGTACTGTGTATTTTTGCGCGATGAAAATTTCGACTTGTTTCAGCCGTCCTCGCCACGGTTCACGAAAGTCCGCGCGCCGTGGCGGTGGTACTCGCGTGATGAGCAATTGCAGTTCCCGCGTGCGGTGCGTCGCACGAACGTCGATTTCATGCACTACCTGCACTTTAACGTGCCGTTGTTGTCGCCGCGCCCGTACGTCGTGACTATCCATGATCTCATTTTGAGTAAGTTCCCGACGCCACGCGCTTCGACGCTGGAACCGATCAAGTATTGGCTCAAACAATTGGCATACCGCGCGGTGATCAGGACGGCGGTCAAGCGTGCCGATCATGTGGTGACGGTCACCAACTATACGAAACAGGACATCGTCAAGCATTTTGGGTATCCAGAGGCAAAGATCGCGGTGACGTATGAAGGGTTTATTGCACCGCCATCGAACGTTTCGGTGACCATACCGGATGCCTCTCGGTTTAAGGAGCCGTATCTCATCTGTGTCGGGAACGCCTATCCGCACAAGAACCTCGAACGGCTCATCGATGCGTTGCCGCAGATCCGACACAGCGGTAGGGCGGTCTCGTTGTTGCTCGTCGGCCGTGAGGATTTCTTTTTCAGACGATTACAGGAATATGTGCACGAAAAGCACGCCGATGCATTTGTTAAATTTTCCGGATACGTCGACGACGAGATGCTCGATGCGCTCTATCGTGGCGCGGTCGCGCACGTGTTCCCATCGCTCTACGAGGGATTCGGTCTTCCAGGGCTTGAGGCCATGGTGCGCGGCGTCCCAGTCGTTGCGGCACGTGCGTCGTGTTTCCCCGAGGTGTTCGGCGATGCGGCATATTACTTTGATCCGTTGAACGTGAGCGACATGGCAACGGCCATCCGACGCGTGATCGACGACCACCCGTTGCGTGACCAGCTCCGTAGTAACGGCACGAAACGAATTGAGTTGTTCAGCTGGCGGAAGATGGCGGCGCAGACGCTCGCGGTGTACAATACCGTGCGTATCCCATCCAATCGATGAAACCGACCGAATACACACCACCACCCCCCGAACGCTACGACGACGTGCCGTTGCAGAACGTGCTCGACCTTCGTGCGCATGTCACGCAGCGGCCAGCACCACCCACGCGTGGTGAGACGCTCGAGACGTTCTGGCAGAAGAAGCGCGCGCCGTCAGTGAAGCTGCCTCGTACGAAGCGGCACCACACACATCTCGCGTCGATGAAGTCGTCGTTTGATGCACAGAAAATGAAGACGCACGCGTTCGTCCAGCGGGTGAACCTCGGCGCGTTTCCGATCATCGCCGCAGCAATCCTTGTCATATTCGCGGGAGTTGCTGCGTACGGACAAGTGATCGGCGTAAAGAACAAGGTACTCTCGCTTGCACGGTCGGGGTACGTGTCGCTGCAGGTCGCGGGTGCAAAGGCGGAATCACACGACCTCACTTCGGCGCAAACGGCGCTCGAGAACGCGTCGCAGAGTTTTGCGAACGCGGACTCGGCGTTCAATGAGTTGAACCCGACGCTCTCGGTCGTCGTCTCGCATTTACCGATCGCAGGATCGAAGCTCAAGAGCGCAAAGCACCTGGTGAACGCCGCGCGTTCATTCACTGATGCCGGCTCTGTGTTTGCGACGCTGGCGGCACCGCTCACCTCGACTGGCGAGGGCTTCTCGAGCATCGCGGGTTTTTTGAAGAACATCGACGCGAACCAGCACAGCCTCGATACGATTGTTGCGGACGTCACTTCGGCATCCAATGAACTCGCACAGGTCCGCGCGAGCGACATCCCGGCGCAGTACCGCGACCAGGTGAATCGCATCCAGGACGTGCTGCCAGGGTTGCAGGGGAGCCTCACGAACCTCGGTAATGGTACGCACGTGCTGGCCGATGTGTTCGGAGTGAACGCACCGTCGGAGTACCTCTTCATCTTCCAGAACTCGAACGAGCTCAGGCCGACCGGTGGGTTCATCGGTAGCTTCGCGCTGATGCGGATGGATAACGGCACGTTCAAGATGCTCGATGCGCCGAGCCGCGGCAGCTTCGATATCGATCAATACTTGCCCGCCACGGTCGCGCCACCGAAACCGCTGCAGGTCATCGTACCGAGCTGGTACTTCCGTGATGCGAACTGGTTCCCGGATTTCCCGACGAGTGCGCAGCAGATCGCTGCGTTCTACCAGCAGGCGCGGGGATTCGCGCCGCATGGCATCGTCGCGTTCACGCCGCAGCTGATCGAGGAACTTCTCGCGATCACCGGACCAATCGAGCTGCCGTCCTACAAGGTCACGATCGATCAAACGAACTTTACGCAGATCTCGCAGCAGCAGGTCGAGCAGAACTATGACCTCCGCGCAAACAACCCGAAGCAGTTCATCGTCGATTTGATCCCAGCGATCACTGAGCGTCTCTCGAAGCTCCAAATGTCGCAGTACCCGCAACTCATCGCGGTGTTCGCGAAGAGCGCATCGGCCGGCGACGTACAGCTATGGTCAGGTGACGCGACGATAGAACAGCAGGTGAAGGATCTCGGGTGGTCCGGTAGCATGCTAACGTCGAACGGCGACTTCGTCGAACTGGTGAATACTAACATCGGTGGTGGGAAGACCGACGGTGTCATGAAGGATGTCATCAAAGATCGTGTGGTCGTTGCTGCGGACGGTACCGCGACCGTTGCTGTCGAAGTGACGAGGACGCATGGCGGCACCGCGGGCGATCCGTTCACTGGTTCCGAGAATAGGACATACCATCGTCTGTATGTGCCGCTCGGCTCGAAGCTCATCGACGCCGAAGGATTCACACCGATGCCCGCGTCGTCGTACCAGACGCTTCCGGCAGGATCGAAGCCGAACGCATTACTCACTTCGTTCGAGGGTCGCGCGTTCGTCGATGAATCGACCGGCACCCGGATCAATGACGAGTTCGGTAAGACCGTATTCGGTAATTGGACTTCGCTGCAGCCTGGACAGTCGGCCACGTTCCGCTTAACTTACCAATTGCCGTTCAAGATTGTTGGGAGCCTCGACCGCTACGATCTCACGGTGGGAAAACAGGCAGGCGCAAGGAATCAAACGTTCGATTTCGGCTTATCGGTCACTGATAGTGACTCGATAGTGTGGAGCTCGTTCCCGCCGGGTCGCCAGAAGTCATCGAGCGTGTCTAACTCCAGTTCCCTGGATGCCGCACAGACGCTCTCGCTGATCATCCAACAAAAGGAAAAGTAGGCGATTTCGTTAGGAAAATCGAAGGCAAAATTCCCAGCAATTCATGGCTGTGGATATTTATTTTGCCTAATATTAGGCAAATATTGACCTCCTTTCCCCGGTTGGGGCATTGACACAGGAACCTAACGGGAGTATTCTGTACTGTTCAAGTGGAACATCGCGCACATTACATTTAGAGAGGTATTGAGGAGAGAGCTTCCGCCAACGCATATGAGTGCTTTGACGGATGAGGATCAGGCCTGAGAAACCTGTTCCACCAGTCCCGATGCAAATCGGGCTACACGACGCACCACAAATGGGGTGGGTTGTGCTGAAGACACTCTTTCTTCGGTACGACCCACTCCGTTTTATTTACCGCCCCTCCGCTACCGCGGTTTCCCCTCCTTAATCAAGGAGGGGACGCGGCGATAGCCGAGGGGAGGTAGCGAACCGCAAGGTTCGCGCTGGACACATGGAGGGGAGCGATACAGGCGGTGAGGTCATGACGAGCGGTGCAAACTGCGAGTCACGAACGACCCGTCTACGTCCACCGGGTTTAGGCCCAAAGATGGACATGTCTCGCCTCCAGCTGTCTGGAAATGACTAAATCGTCCGGAGCGTCCGCGCTGGTATACGATATCTATCGTATGTCGCGCGAGCAGTCCGGGAGAAGTTTTCCGCTCGTTCCATCCCAAGCTGTACGCTTGGCCACGTCTCAAGGGGGATTGAGACACGAGGTTTCAGAGATGCTGAAGAGGACGCTGAATGTTCTGGGATCGTTGTTCCTGATGCTTTCCGGTGGCGCAGCGGTCGTCGGTGCGCAGGCGACGTGCCTGTTCCCGTCCTTCGTATCTCCGGACGATGCGATCAAGGCGAACATCGCACTGAACCCGATCTTCTGTCAGCCTGGGTTCGTGTACGTCATCACCTTCGTGGCTCTCTTCGCCCTCTCGGCGATCATGTGGCGGGCCGCTGAACGCATCACCGCCTGACCTCGAAGCGCTCCGTCTCTAGTCACGCAAGTGACCGGGACCTATATAATGCGCAACTTACATTATGTAGGTCCCACGCAGTTCCGAGCCAACGGTTTACATGAATGGTTGGTTCAGAACTGCAGCTCAACAGTCGCTCGATACAACTCCAAGCACTGCTTGGCCCATGTGTCCCGAGGGAAGAGGGATAGGAAGTCAGGAATGATGCGTCGCGTCTTTCAGGTTTGGACCGGCATCGGAGTCCTCGCGATGATCGCCTCGCAGGCACTCATCAAGTGGGGTCCGACCACTGATTACGCTGGCAACTGGTGCGGCGTCCTGTTGTTCGGGGGCTTCATGCTCGTGTTTTCCGGGATTTCCGTCCTGGGGCTCATGAAGAAGTAATGCTCTGTCTCTGCCATTTCGGTGGCGGGACTCGCGAATAGGGCACTCTGAAAAAAAGAGTGCAGTACGCGAGTCCCAAGTAGTTCCTAGCCAACGGTTTACAAGAATGGTTGGTTCAGAACTGCTCATCACAATCGATTCGATCTTCGTCCGGAGCGCTCGTGCTGGTATGCGGTATCTACCGTATACCGCGCGAGCGGTCTGGAAGAACATCTCCAGCTCGTTATTCGCCGAGTCTGACTCGGACCGCTCCTCAGGGAACTGGGGAAATCAGCATCACCGCAGTGATCAGGGAGGATTCACACGATGCGCATCGAGTGGATGCGTCACGGACAGGCCACCAAGAAGCGTTTCGGTGGCGATCACAACTCCGAGCGTCGCGAGACGCCCAAGAGGCCGCTGCTGGTCGACCGGCACCACGAGCACGACCTCATGGAAGCGCTCGAGGACTATGAGGACGTCGCGACCCCGCGCATTGGGGTCATCACACCCTTCACCGGCCCGCGCACGGTCCTCAAGCGGATCGTCATGGCCCAGACGAAGGGTCCCGCGGTCCAGGTCGTCATCACGACCGAGGATGCGAAGCCCAGGCGCAACGGCGTCCCCCGCGCGTGCGAGGGGCTGACCAAGTGCTATGCCAGGTTCAAGAGCCCCGACAGGGGGCACGTCCAGCTCGCGAGGGCGATCGGAAGGATCGCGCTCGAAGCCGCTCGCTTGACCTGCTAGCAGCTCGTTACACCGGCGTCTCACCGGAAGAAAGAGACAGGGACGACACGTAAGTTTCATTTGCATGTCGTCCTGAGTTCCGAGGCAGTCTCACGGGAGGTTGTCTCAGAACTAAACGCTCGTTACAACATTCAGATCACATGGTAGGGGATCAATGGTCGGATCAATTCCGGTCATCGACCCCCTACCATACTTCTACGGAGAGGGCCGTTACGCGACGGATCGCGGGACACACGCTTTATTAAAGGAGCGAGCAATGAACCCGTTTCTCGCATGTATCGGCGCCGGTCTCGTGGGTGGTATCACCATCGGGCTCGTCATTGGTCACGCGAAGCTCATGGAGTACCGCTGGTATTTCATCGTCCCCATCGCTATGTACGATGTTGCCACCTGGGTCGTGATTGAGCAGCCCCAGCCGTTGATCTTCACGGTCCTCGTGGTCATGATCGGCGCCATCACCGCGCTCATCGCGTGGCGACGTACGCGTCC
>CAINXF010000209.1 GCA_903854795.1 Candidatus Kerfeldbacteria bacterium | reverse complement strand
GGCTGGCGACCAAAGGGCGACGACGAACTGTTCGACATGGACGTGGTACTTGACCAGTTCAAACTTGAGGACGTGAGTCCGTCAGGCGCAATCTTCGACCGTACCAAGCTCGATTGGATGAGCGGCATGTACCTACGGAAGATGTCAGTAGGGGATTTAGTGAAAAAACTCGACGGCTACTGGCACATCCCGACCGATGCACATCCTGACGAAGCGTGGAAAGAGCGCGCGATCGCAACGGTGCACGATCGCATGAAAAAGCTGAGCGACGCCGATACAATGATCAACTTCGCGTTTGAAAGCGAATGGACGACTGAAGTGGTGGAGTTTGACCCCGCACTTTTGATCCCAAAGAAGGGGAGTGTCGAGGCGGTCGCCGATGCGCTCAAGTGGTCACTCGAATGGCTGACATCCTACGTGGACGCTTGGGACGCTGCACCTATGAAAGAAGCCATGATCGCGACGATCGCGGTTGCGGGTAGGAGAAACGTCGACGTACTCTGGCCGCTGCGTGTCGCGTTGACGCTTCGCGCGGCAAGCCCCGACGTGTTCGACATGCTGGCGCTCCTCGGCAAGGAAGAAAGCCTTAGACGGATCAAATATTTCCTAAAGTAGCACGCTACTTGATTTTTCATCGTAAAGTGTGTTATACTCGGACGTGAAGATGGCTAACATCTACCGAAAAATCAATGGTTCAGGTCCGGTTCGAATCATTGCCACCGCATGCGCGGTGGTGTTGCTTGTGGCGCTTGGGAGTGCCGCAGGAGCTGAATCGTCGAACGTGAACACGAACGATAATGCAAACGCCAATAACAACACCAACGCCTCGACCACAACGGCGCCAACAGGTGATCCCTCGCTCGACCTATTGAACCAGCAAATCGACGCGAAGCAGGCACAAGTTGACGAGTTAAAGCGTCAGGCATCGATCTACGAGCAGCAACTCCAGGCAAAGAAGGACCAGTCGTCGTCGCTACAGGGCGAGTTAAGTGACCTCACCGACTCGATCGACAGCGCACAGAACCAGCTCGACACCAACAAGACGCAGATCGAATCGCTCCAGCTGCAGATACAGAAGGTCCAAAAACAAATCGCCAGCCGAGAAGCCGACATCACCACGTACCGCGATGGTCTCGCCGCGCTCCTGCGTCAGTTGTATGCGACCGATCAGGTAAGCAACCTTGAGATCCTCGTCGAGGAGCAAACGTTTTCTGGTTATTTTTCGCGCGTGCAGAGTTTGAGCACGATCAGCGGATCAGTCGACGAGACTCTCCAACACGTGCTCACGATCAAGAAGCAGCTCGACGAATCGAAGGCTGACCTCGACGCGAAACGTAAAGAGCTTGATGACACGCGCGCACAGCTTCAACAGTCGCAGGAGCTCCTTACGCAGCAACAATCGTATAAGATCGATCTCCTCGCGTCGACACAGGATTCACAGCAACAATATGAGCAGTTGATGCAGTCGGTGAACTCCGAAGCGAATGCACTTGACGCCGAGATCCAAACGCTCGTACAGCAGTCCGGTAACGGCGGCCTTACTAAGCCATCGCAGTTGTCATGGCCGGTCGATCCAAGTCGTGGGATCAGTGCGTACTTCCATGATCCGTCGTACCCTTGGGGTGTGCACCCTGCCATCGACATTCGGGCCTACCAGGGAACAGCCGTGCAGGCGGCAGCTGACGGTGTGGTGCAACGCGCAGAGCATCCTGACTGGAAGTACGCCGCAAAGCTTGCGAGCGGAAAATGTCCAAGTTTATATTTCGACTACGGTGACGCGAGGACCTGTCGTCGTCCGGATTACAACTACGTCGTGATCAACCACGGTGGCGGCATCGCGACCGAATATCTCCACTTGAGTCAGGTGAACGTAGTGGTAGGCCAGAACGTCAAAAGGGGAGACGTCATCGGCCGTTCCGGTGGCACGCCAGGAACCGCAGGCGCGGGATTACAGACGACCGGTCCGCATCTTCACTTCGTGGTGTTCGTTAATGGCATTCCAGACGACCCGTTAAAATATCTACCAGCACTTCAGTAGTAGCAGGGAAGGGTCGAGAGTGCTAGATTTAGCATATTGTCATGTGTCGCACAATATATCTTTTATGTCACTTAAACTAGGTTATGCCTAGTTAAGCCATTTAACAGTCTTCACTTTGCTCTATTTGTAGTAGACCTTGTTCCCGAACCGTACGTCGATATATTTAAGTCCGGCACGTGATCCGTCGAACTTCTGCTGCAACGTCTCGTGTAATTTCTTTAGCTGTGTATCAAGATTCGTCGACACGTCGATTCGGATGTCCCAGCCCTCATCGGTGGTCACAACCAACGTAGGATCGTTTACGGCAAGTTTTCGGAAATCACACGCTGCATCATCTATAGCTTGATTTGCCGTCGAATCGCTAATGGCGCTATTTTCATTCAAATTGAGTGTTGAATCCCCCGTGGTGTCTTGGTTCGTATTCACATCAGTCGTATTTGTGTTGGCGAAACTAGTCGAGTTAGTGTTTGCTGCAGTATCTATTTTACGACACTTAACGATCCAGGTGGAGTACCTTTTCGGGTTCACAGACATCATGGGAAGCTTTTGGTCGATCGTTTCAAGCGCGGTAATGTATTCAGGTCGCGCTACTTGTGATCCGATGTCCGTCGATATGCCGTTCGAGTCGATGAGCGTCATAAAGGTGGAAGGCACGTCCGTGGCCACGCGTTCTACGATGATCCCCTTCTCGTCGACGAAGTATCGCTCGCCGCTTGCGGTCTCCCAAATGAGGTGCGGCGTTCGTTCTTGCACATGAACCGAGAGCGAATTCCTCCCGACACGTTCGATCGTTAAACCGTTCAGACTGATCAGTCGCTCGATCGATGCGCGTAGATCGCTTGTGATTGTTCGTGTCGGCGTGAGATACGTGACGCGTCGCCACTCAAGGCCAAGGAATCCTTGGTCCAATCGGTCGTTCACGAACCGAGCGATGGTCGTACCATCGAGTTTGACCGCGCCGCTTACGGTGATCGAGGTGATACGGTACTGTGGTGCAAACAGCATGTACACGAATCCGCCGATGGCAAGCAAGATGACCAAAAGGAACAACCAGGGGAACTTGCTTTTGGCTGCCGTCGTTTTGAACATCGGGTTTGCTGACCGTTCGGACGCGGCATAGTCCCTGCGGCGCGCACGACGCCGTGCGAAGAATGTCGAGAAAGGATTCTTCATATTATATGGTGACGATCCGCGGAATGGCACGATCGATCCTGCTGATGACCTCGTAATTAATTGTGTTCCAATGGAGTGCAAGCTCATCGGCAGAGACACCGTCGCCGATCAACGCCAGATAATCGAAGTTTTCCGTCCTGGCCAGTTTTTCGGCTTCGGTGATGCTGTCGGTGAACACGTCCCACGGAATGACCGCTTCAATGGCGGCAAAAGGGTCGCCTCCCGACTGTTTGGCATCGAGCAGGGCGCGGCCGATGCG
>CAINXF010000208.1 GCA_903854795.1 Candidatus Kerfeldbacteria bacterium | reverse complement strand
GGTATCCGCGGATACCGCGCCACTAAAGACCATTTCTTTTTCGACGGACACGTTGTCGAAAGGGTACACTTTTTCAGAACCGACAGGTCAATTCAGGCTGATGATCGGAGGAGGAACGTTCGCGGTGCCTTCGAAGGTGTCCGTGAGCCGAGTCGAGCCGACCACGTTGCCCGCGTGGGGGACGATGGTGCGGACAAGCGATGCATATTCCATTGCCGTCACGGGTTTGACCGATACGGCGCCGCTCCTTGTGCCATTGGCGTTCCAGTTTGCCGTGCCGCAGCCCGGCTTTGTGACGTGGATCGGTAAATTGTCCCCTGATGGATTGTCATGGGAACAACTTGGAAGTCAGCTGAAGGCGAACGGCTCCATCGTTGCTTCAGCCGATGACAAGGCCGCGTTCACGGTGGCGCTGTTTCAGAGCTCGACGGTCCAAGAAGGCATCGCGACCTACTACGGGACCTACACGCGGAAGACGAAGTCGACGATGGTCGCCGCGTCGAACTCGTACCCGTACGGCACGTCGTTGAAGGTCACCAACCTGGACAACAACAAGGTGGTGATCGTGAAGGTGATGGACACCGGTGGGTTCCGTTATCCGACGGTCATCGACCTGTCGACGCCATCGTTCGCGCGCATCCAGCCAACATGGAAGGGCGTAGCACGCGTCCGCGTCGAGATCGCGCAGCCCGGCGATAAATCCACACCCGCTCCGGAAGAGCCGGTCGTGACGCCCACACTGACGCCGACTACGACTGCGGCACCGACCTACCATGGAGTAAAAATTCCGACGACGGCAGCAACCGCCTCGATCGTCGTCGACGTGTCGTCAGGCCAAAAGCTTGTCGGAAAGAACTCTGACGCTCAATTGTCGATCGCAAGCTTGACGAAGCTTATGTCTGCGGCGGTGTTTCTGGATATGAAACCAGTCTTAACGAATATTGTGACGTACAATTCGAAAACTAGTACTACTGGTTACGACTACTTGCATGTTATTGATGGTGAGCAGTTGACGTTAAATGATCTGCTGTATGCTTCATTGGTAGGTTCTGCGAATAATGCGACGATGGCGCTTGCAGATGCGACCGGCATGCCCCGCAAGCAGTTCGTGCAGAAAATGAACGATAAAGCGGTCGCACTCGGACTTACTAACACATCGTATGTGGATCCTACGGGACTCAAAGCAGGGAACAAAAGCAGCGCTAAAGATCTTGCGGTTATGGCGACCATTTTTCCAAACACCTATCCGACCATAAAGAAAATTACAAGTACTGGTAGTTATACGTTCACTTCGAATAATAACGTTTGTTTGCCAGCGTACAAACAGAAGAATGGCACGTGCGTCCATACGGTTAAGACCACGGATATGCTTTTCGGCAAGACATCGTTCTCTATCGTAGCCGCAAAGACTGGATACATTGACGAAGCGCAGAACACATTTGTATTGCGCGGGAAGAATACGAAGGGAAATGAGGTTGTTGTGGTATTGCTCAAAGTCACTAATAAGAATAGAATTTTTAGTGATGCTAACATGCTCATGAATTGGACGTTCGCAAACTATACCTGGACATGATCGATTTGGAGGGCCATGATCACATTCGATAACGTCACCAAGCTATACCAAAAAGACATCGTCGGCGTGAAGGACATATCCCTGACCATCACGGCGGGTGAGTTCGTGTCGATCGTCGGCCAGTCGGGATCGGGAAAGACGACGATGGCAAAGCTCATCATAGCCGAGGAGCGCGCGACGAAGGGTCGTGTGGTCATCGGTGACTGGGACATCACCGGCATCAAGCACAGTGACGTGCCAATGCTACGTCGCCAGATAGGCGTCGTGTTCCAGGATTTCAAGCTGCTACCGCGGAAGACCGTGCTCGAGAACGTCGCGTTCGCGCTTGAGGTGTCGGGCGCGTCGAACACGCAGATCAAGTCGGTCGTGCCCCAGGTGCTAAAGATCGTCGGCCTTGAGTCGAAGCAGGACCGTTTCCCGCACCAGCTCTCGGGCGGCGAACAGCAGCGCGTCGTGATCGCGCGGTCGCTCGTGCATCGGCCGAAGATCCTGGTGGCTGACGAGCCGACCGGCAACCTTGATTCGATTAACGCGCAGGACATCATCGACCTGCTGAAGCGCATCAATAGTTTCGGCACGACCGTGGTCCTCGTCACGCATAACCGTGAGGTCGTCAACACGCTTCGGAAGCGCGTGATAACGCTCGACCATGGGCAGGTCATTGCAGACCAAAAGAGTGGTAAGTATATTCTCTAGTATGTTCACCTCATCGTTAAGAATCGTCCGATTCGCGCTCCAGAACTTCTGGCGTGATATCTGGCTGTCGACGGTGACCATCGTCATCTTCGTGCTGGCGATCACGCTCGTCGGTATACTGTCCGGCGTCAAGGTCGTGACCGACCAGGCGATCGGTGTGCTCAAATCGAAGGTCGACGTCGTGGTCACCTTTGTCCCGAAGACGCCCGAACAGACCGTACTTGACCTGAAGACGAAGCTCGAGCAATTGCCTGAGACCGCATCGGTGTCCTATATCAGTGCGGCCGACAACCTCAAGTTGTTCAAGAGCATGCATGCGGACGAACAAGCGATCACCGAAGGTACTGATGCATTGTCAGCGAACCCGTTCGGCCCCTCGCTCAAGGTGCAGGCGAAGTCGCTCGAGCAGTATTCGAGCATCTCAAAGCTGTTCGAGGACCAGGCATACGCGCCGTTCATCGACAGTGGAAGCAAGTCGCTTGAGTCGAATCAGATCGCGATCCAGAAGCTCTCGAACTTCACGCGCACGGTGAACCGGTTCAGTTTGGCGCTCACCATCATCTTTTCGATCATCGCCATTTTGGTAGTGGTGAACACGATGCGTATCGCAATGTACTCGCATCGTGAGGAGATCGGCATCATGAAGCTCGTCGGCGCATCGAATTGGTTCGTCCGCGGTCCGTTTCTCATCGAGAGCGTCTGCATCGGTATCCTTGCGGCCGCGCTCGCATCGGGTGTGATTATCGGGGGAATCCTGCTGCTCTCGCACTGGTTCACCGCGCTGTTCCAGGGGTACGACATCAACATGACCGCCTACTTCCTTAATCATTTCTTCTCCATTTTCTGGGGACCGCTCGTCGGTGCGCTCCTGCTCTCAATGGTGAGCGCGGGGATCGCCGTGGGTCGGTACTTAAAGGTGTGACCCCCATGCAGGACGATTTCCGCTTGAACGATGCACGTACCGCGATCGGCACGAAAGTGACGGTCCGTGGTTGGGCGTACAACGTCCGGTCATCGGGCAGTATCGTGTTCCTCCAGTTGCGCGACGGTACGGGCACCGTCCAGGCCGTGGTTGCGAAGGATCAAGTATCGGACGGTGACTGGACTGCCGCGAAGAACGTGACCATCGAGTCGAGCGTAATCGTGACCGGCGTGCTACGCGAAGACGCGCGAAGTCCCGAAGGCGTCGAGCTTGATGCGGCCATGGTGGTGTGCGTACAGCGAGCAGAGGAATATCCGATCGGCAAGAAGGAGCACGGTGTCGATTTTTTGCTCGACCAGCGCCACCTTTGGCTTCGATCGAAACGGCAGACCGCTATCCTTCTCGTACGTGATACCATCGAGCGCGCTATGCGCGATGCCATGCACGAGATGGGCTTTGTGCTGACGGATTCGCCGATACTGACGCCCACGGCTGCCGAGGGTACCTCGTCGTTGTTCAAGACCGACTACTTCGGCGAGGATGCGTACCTCGCACAGACCGGTCAGCTGTACATCGAGGCGACGGCAGCGGCACTTGGACGCGTGTATGATTTCGGCCCGACGTTCCGCGCGGAGAAGTCGAAGACGCGACGTCATCTCACGGAGTTCTGGATGCTCGATGCCGAAGCGTCGTTCGTTGAGTCCGACGAGAACATGGACATCCAGGAGCGACTCGTCATGTTCGTTATCGGTCGTGTGCTTGCGGAGCGGCGTAACGAATTCGCGATACTCGAGCGAGACATGGCACCGCTTGAAGCGATCAAGGCGCCGTTTCCTCGGGTCATGTATACGGATGCGATCGCGACGCTAAAAAAACTCGGTGCTACCATAAAAGACGGTGATGATCTCGGCGGTGACGAAGAGACTTTGCTCTCGAAGGCATGCCCACAACCGCAGTTCATCACCCGCTACCCGGCGAGTATTAAGGCGTTTTACATGAAGCCGGACCCTGATAATGTTGGCTACGTGCTCAACGACGATCTTATCGCGCCGGAGGGATACGGTGAGGTTATCGGCGGATCGCAGCGTATCGACGACGAAGCGGTGTTGAAGCAGCGGATCAAGGATTTCGGCCTGCGCGAAGAGGATTACCAGTGGTATCTCGACCTTCGACGGTACGGGAGCGTGCCGCATTCTGGATTCGGTATCGGCCTTGAGCGTCTGGTGACGTGGATTTGCGGACTCGACCATGTGCGCGAGAGTATACCGTTTCCAAGACTTATGAACAGGTTACGACCATGACCACGAAGAAACGCACGCCTTGGTACTTCGTGCCGTACGTCGTATTGGTTGTTGGCATCGTCCTCGCGGGATACGTCGCGTGGCGTATGATTGTGCACCAACATGCGACGAACACCACGAACGCGAACGTCGTGAAAGCGTCATGTGGTGATGGAATCTGTGAGAACGTCGCGTGCCAGTCGACGAACTGTCCTAAGCCCGAGACGCCCGAAAGCTGTCCGCAGGATTGCAGTGCTATTGACGTTCCAACGGGGAGCACGGATTCAGGCGCGTCGAATACGAACAGCACGAATACGAACGTGTCGACGAACGGCCCGCCTTTGCGTTTTGTCGTTGCCGCGCAGACGTCGGCGCAAGCAACGTTGTGTCCGGAGGCGGATGCAAATATGACTGCGGCCGAGGCGCTTGCCGAAGCCCAGCGGGCCGGTCTGACGCAGGGTACCAAAGAAGTGACCATTGCCCTCTATCACTACGATGCGCCGCTTGATCAGTGCGTCTGGGGGTTCCGTAATTACCTCACCGCGACCAGCGGTGTGAGCATCGTGGTGATCGATTCGACGCAGGAAGTGTTCGAGAAGACCGCATGGGGTACTTAGTTCGCATGGACTGGCTTATCGGTGCATTCAAATTCATCACCGCCTCACGCTTGGATGGCGTGATGTTTGCAGTGATGTTTTTGGTGGTCGGGCGTGTCATGGCGCGACGTAGGGACCTTTCGGCACGGTATGGAAAACGCCTGTTCCTCGGCTATGTGGTGATCGCGTTGGTGCAGCTTGTGTTTGTCATCGTGTCATACTGGGTAGTATGGCATCAGAAGTCCTGTGGTATCGCATGCAAGTTGTATTTCCCACCGTTCTCGAACTATTACTTCAACCAGGTCATCGTACGGTGGATGAGTACGTTGGCGTTCAATGCGTGTGTTGGCCTTGTCAGTGGGGTCATCTTTGCGTGGTTCTCACGCAAGACGAAAGGGATGATCATCGATCAG
>CAINXF010000207.1 GCA_903854795.1 Candidatus Kerfeldbacteria bacterium | reverse complement strand
GACTTGCATGCCTTAGACACGCCGCCAGCGTTCATCCTGAGCCAGGATCAAACTCTCAAATATGACGCATATGGGTTATTAATCCCATACACCGCGATTCGCTTTCTTGAATTGTCGTCCTGATGCCCTGGCGGGCTCTGGACAACCGGTGGAATCGCTTAAGACCTATGAATTGACGTAATTTTGACGGACCGTCGGAGAACAGAGAGGGGAGCCGAGTTCCAAAAGAGCTACAAAGAGTCGCTCTGGACCAAAAAACTCTACCCTCGGTTCTCCGGCGATCACGTCGCTTGCTTGTTCCTTACCGCATTTCAGTTGTCAACCAGCTTGTGTTCGGTCCCGCTACGCGGGATCCGACGCCTCCTTTTCCCTTAACAAGGGAAGTGAGGCTCGGTGGTTCACAGCACTCTGATATCCACTCTCGTGAACGGATACTGACTGATGTGAAGGCTTGGGCGAGGTCGTCGGATTCATTCCGCGACCGAGAATTATATGCGACATCCGAAGGTTTTCGGATGGAGCCATTATTGGGAAGAAAAAACAGTGAGTGCCAAATGGTCAGCAGTCCCTGTCTTTTCTCCTTACAACCTCTTTATAAAAGGAAGTAAGGCGTTCGAATTTAATGTGCGGGGGTGTTAATGCCGAATGTATCGTCTCCTTTTTACGGCCCAGGTGATCTGGGACGACAATAGATTATCGGACGTCCTTCAGCATACATGGGTAAAAATACCCTGTCAAGGGGTAAAACCGAGCTTCCAAGCGAGGTTCTTCCACTAAGTAAATCACCTGTGCTAGGGTACGTACATGCTGTTTCCGGCTGAATGGAAAACGGCTACTGTGGCCATCGTCCAGCCGCGTTCTGTACATTAAAAAAATGAAATATTTTAACCTCTTCCGAGGAGGCTGTCGTGCGCCTACGTCTACCTCCCAGGAAGAAATTCTGGGAGTGGTTCACACGATACGCACCGCAAGAAATCGTCGCATCTGCGAGCACGCTACTCGCTACATACTACCTCAAGCCATTCTTCGAACACGACTCGCAGCTCCTCTCGAACATTGGGGCGTCGTACCTGATCACCGCGATCGACGCACTCGTGTACGCCGTGTATGCACTCATCCGCGAATGGATGCGTCACGGACGTACACCGATCGGGTTCATCGAACGATGTGGACTCACGCTGCGCGACATCGTCGCGGAATACACGGTCAGCTACTACGTCGATACCGCGTTCACGAGACCGTTCTGCATCCTCTTGATGACGCGGACGGTCTCGAACCGATTCATCGGCGTCTTCGTGGGAGAGACAGTAGCAAGTGTGCTCTTCTATGCGATGACGATCCCGTGCTATGAACTGCGGAAGAAGTTCTTCGGATCTTCCGTACCGTCACTCGACCCCACCATGGCCCCACTCGGCCAGAAGGAGCGATAATGAGCGTCACCAAGATTACCGACGACGCGCTCAGGGTCGAGTTCGGACCGAAGCTGACGCTCAACGAGATCCTCGGCCACACGGTCGAGACCAGACCCAACAAAAGCAACATCGTGGATGACGACACCCTCGCGCGAATCACCGCCGAGTTCGAATCAATCACAGCGAGACGACTGCACGAGGAGGTCACATGAGAGAGGAGCCCGAACATAGGTGTCCGACCTGCAACAGACCAGTACGTCCAGCACGAAACGAACGTGGGACTCTCGTCTACCCGCCCCACGATGACCTTCGGAAGGTAGGACTCGCGATCTCCCCTCCGTTGATGTTGTGTGAAAGCAGCAACACGCCCGTGTTCCACGAAGCACACCACTGATCACCGCCAAGGAGGCAAACAAGTGGACCAGGCAACGTGTCACTTCTGCGAACGGCCTGTCAATCTCATCATGGACGAGGGCAACGAACTCGTGATGGAGTCGCACCTCGACAGTGATGGCGAGTTCTGCTCGGAAGGAAGCGGCGAACGGCCGATCGCGCAGCGCGAGATCACCGACTAGGAGGCCACACATGATCACCTCAAATCTCGAGCTTAGCTGGAGCAGTAGATGGGGAGCTCGAAAACAAGTCGCGAGAGAGGCCACGCCTCCGGTTCGGCAGCTCGTACCAAGCTGTTGGTCACGGCCGATCACCCCCGACATGGTCACCCAGGATGTCACCTTCACTGCCGATGGGTGGGATCCGGTGACCATTCATATCACCCGCTTCGAAGCTGGCGGCCCGCCGCTCCGGTTCCACGGCTATACTGTGAGCGGGCCACGGCAGCACGTCACGGGTGAATACGACCCGTGGACAGAGGAGAACCACGTCAGGCTCCTGATCACCTGACGGCTCACATCAACACAACGTGTCCAAAATCGTCCCGATGCGCTTGCGCAATCGGGACGGAACGGACCGAAACATCAAAGAGCCCCGACGGACTGTATATCCGGTGGGGCTCTTGACTTTTCCTATAAAAATTATTAAATTGTATCGTTCCACCTAAGGAACTTCCACTGCGTCGAATGTCAGGCGCAGCGCAATACTGCACCTTACAATTCGACCTACAATCGGCCTCACCACACGAAAAGAGGTGATATTCTGGTCGGCACATGCAGCTTCTGCAAGCACGAAAAAGTACTTGTTGAGAAAATGCGCAAACTGAAGATTCACGTTTGCGAAGGGTGTTTCCCCAAGTACTTCAAGGTTTACGGGGTTCCGATGCGCTGCGCTCGATGTCGTCACCTTCGTCCGATTGCGATCTTCATTCGTCGTCAACCGTTCTGCAACGAATGCAAGGACGTGCTCAAGTTGAAACCACGCCGGTCTTCAAGACGGAAATCGAGCACGCGCCCCTTGGAAAGATGCTGGGTGTGCAAATGGATCCGACCGGTCTACGCACGTACCCCGGATCACAATCCTCTTTGTCGGTCATGCGCGAAGAATGCGCCGACAGTGAGGCTCCGACTGAAGCACCGAGAGGTGACACGGCACGAGATCAGCACCCACGCGTCCGTGTCTACGACGCAACGGGGAAGGAGCCATTCATGAAACGAACCGCGCGGATCGCTTCCCGTATCGATCGTAGACGGACCAAGCAACCCATACTGCTCTCAAAGCTCCCACCGAGCGAGCGGCGGGAGATCGTTGAGGAAGCGAG
>CAINXF010000206.1 GCA_903854795.1 Candidatus Kerfeldbacteria bacterium | reverse complement strand
TCGGACACATCTACGAACAGAAGACCGATGCGACGGCGCGGAACCTCCCCGTAATCATTGAACCGATCCTTCTGATAATTATGGGTATCGGCGTTGCGCTGCTTGCGCTTGCGACGATCCTTCCAATCTACAATTTGAATAAAGTCATCGGTTCATGACACGAACGGGTTTTACGCTCATCGAGATCATCGTGGTGATGGGTATTATCGCAATCCTCGCCGGTTTCGGGTATCCCATGTACTCGGCGGTGCGCGCCTCGGCGTCCATGGTGGCGACGACTGAAAGCGTCGAACAGGCGGTACGCCAGGCGCATGGTTACGCGATGGCGATGAAAAATGGAGCTCCATGGGGAACGTACGTCGGTGCCGGAACGGTCGTTGTTTTTTCCGGGGCAACGTACGCAAGTCGCGACACGTCGAAAGACGTAACGTACGTCCTTGACTCGGGACTGGTCGTTTCAGGAACAACCGAATATGATTTTGCCGCAGTAACCGGAAGACCGACTTCAGCCGGATCGACCACGCTTACCATTGTGAACAGCTCTAAGTCATTCACCGTCAATGCGCTCGGTATCATCCAATAACCGCGGCGGATTTTCCATCCTTGAAGCGATAATCGCGGCGAGCCTTTTGATATTGCTCGTGACCGCGATCACCGGAGGGTTCATCGTATTCAATCACAAGCAGACCGAAACGATGAGCAGCTATCGCGCCGCATTATTGACGGATGAGGGCATCGAAGCGGCGCGATCCATGCGGGACGCTTCGTTCGCGTCCTTGACCGATGGCGCTCATGGCCTCGCAATTAGTGGAACTATCTGGGCGTTTTCCGGAACCAGTGACGACACTGATGGGTACTCGCGTGTGGTGACGGTCGCTACGATCGATGCAACGACGAAATCAGTGACCTCGACCGTTTCGTGGAGTGTTCGGAATACCGCGAAAACATTTTCGGTCGACACGCGCCTGACGAATTGGCGTTTGCCGACCCAGCAAACGACGACAACGTCGCTCGCGGCCGCACCAAATCCATCGACGTACGGCCAGACCGTCACCCTGACCGCGACCGTGTCGCCGTCGGCGGCAACCGGTACGGTGACGTTTAAGGACGGCGCCTCCTCGGTCGGCACTGGAACGGTCATTGGCGGTACTGCGACGCTGACGCTTTCAAGTTTGTCGGTCGGTTCGCATTCGCTTACCGCAGTCTACGGCGGTGACGTGTCGTACACGACAAGCACCTCGGGTATCGTCACGCAGGTCGTCAACGTAAATACGTCCGCGGTCGTGCTCGTCTCGAATCCGAATCCTTCGAGCCCCGGTGCGACCGTCACCCTGACCGCAACCGTGAACCCGAGTTCGGCAACCGGCACGGTGACTTTTAAGGACGGCGCCGCGACGATCGGTACGGGCGCTGTCACCGCGGGCGTGGCGAGCATGACGACCGCGAGTCTCACGTCGGGTACCCATTCACTCACCGCGGTCTACGGCGGTGATGTGAATAATTCGTCCGCAACCTCAACCACGGTCAGCCAGGTGGTTCAAACGATCGCAACGACGACCGTACTCGCGTCGAGCAAGAATCCGTCGAATACGTTGCAGTCGGTGACCTTGACCGCGACCGTGTCGCCGTCGGCAGCAACCGGCACAGTGACTTTTAAGGACGGCGCCGCGACGATCGGTACAGGCGCCGTCACCGCGGGCGTGGCGAGCATGACGACCGCGAGTTTTTCACGCGGAACACATTCATTAACGGCGGTTTACAACGGTGATACGACCTATACGACCAGCACCTCGACCGTGCTCAGCCAGGTGGTAAAAAGCTGGTCATACCCCGTGCAACAGGCGACACTCGACGTGACGGGAAATTTGAACGGTACAAAAATAGAGACCGTGGGTACGTATGCATATTTGGTACGTCCACAGGGAGCGAACAATTTCGCGGTGATCAATGTGAGCAATCCCGCGGCGCCGACATTTGCCGCCGGACTGACATTGAACGGACAACTGACGAACATAGCGATAAGCGGAAATTACGCCTACGTGACATCAAGCTTTGATACGCAGGAACTACAGATTGTGAACATTACCACGCCGACGGCACCGACGCTGACAGGAACGCTCGATCTGACCGGCAATGATGATGCAACAGGAGTTGACGTGGTAGGCACGACCGCATACGTCACGCGGGTGAACGGCAACTACGAATTCATGACGGTGAACGTGACGAACCCGAGCGCTCCCGCCATGTTGGG
>CAINXF010000205.1 GCA_903854795.1 Candidatus Kerfeldbacteria bacterium | reverse complement strand
CACCTGGCTCTTCGCCTGGGTGATAGCGGCATCGGCGTTGTCGTATCTGCTCTGCGCGACCGTCAACGCGTCTTTAGCCGATTGCATCGCAAGTTTCTTCTGGGCGAGGTTTGGATCATCTGAAACAGCGGCATCATAAGTTGCCGTTGCGGTATCATACGCTGATTGTGCTTGGAGCAATGCCTGGTGAAGCTGCACCTTCTGTTGCTGTGCCGAAACGACACCGCTCTGCGCGTTGGTGATGTCACTCTTCAAGGATTGCACGCCCTGCTGTGCGGAAGTTACAGCACTCTGTGCCTGGAGAAGTGCGGTTTTTGCCTTGGCAAGCGCGGCCTGACCATCGGCGTCGAGCGTGACGACCATGAGCGTCTGCCCGACCTTCACAGAGTCGCCGTCCTTAACGTATACCTTCGATACGGTACCAGTGACGGTCGTGGTCACGGGAATCCGATTCGCCGACGTGGTGGTCCCTGACGAAGAGACTGAGATGACCAGTGTGCCTTTCGTGACGGTGCCGGTCGTGTAGGTGACCTTGCCCGTCGATTTATGCCTGAACGCGTACCATGTGCCACCGGCGGCAATGATGAGTATGAGGGTAATAATCCACGGAAGACGCTTGCGCATAAAAATGGTCACTAATTGATGGAAATATTTATCAATAGAAAGTGTAAACTATGATACTGAAAATACCCTGAACTTCTACTGCCGCGGGAACGCCATCCGTACGGTAGTGCCTTTATGTTCGGTACTTTCAATCGTGATGGACCCACGATGTCGTTCAACGGTTTGTTTTGCGATCGAGAGTCCGAGGCCATAACCGTCCGCCTGCTTCTTCGAGCGCGACGCGTCCGAACGATAGAACCGACGGAACACGTGTGGGAGGTCTGCCGCGGGGATTCCGACACCATGGTCGGTCACAGTGACCACCGACTGCCGTTTCGATACAGTACCATTAACCGTCACCGTTGAGTTCTCAGGGCTGTACTTCAAGGCGTTGTCCAACACGATCACGAACAGATCGACGAGCGCGGTATCATCGCCAAGTATGATGCCATACACGCCGGTACGCGCAATCGTGATATGTTTCCTGCGTGCGAGCACATCTACCCGGGCACACGCTACATCGACCATGTTACGCAGTTCGACCGGTAATGCGTTGACCGTATGCGCACCGTTTTCGTTGCGCGCGAGCGTCAACAGCGACGTCGAAAGATGTTCGAGCTTACCGATCTCCTCAAGGTTGCTCGAAAGGACCTTCGCGTGGTCATTGGCGTCCTTGCCGTGCAACGCGACCTCGATCTCGGTCTTCATCGCGGCGAGCGGCGTCCGAAGCTCATGCGAGGCGTCGGCCGTGAACGTGCGTTGCTCATCGAGCGCATCCTCGATAGGTTTCAACGTCCGTTTCGCGAGGAAGTAACTCGCGAGCGTCGCGCCGATGAGCACCGAAAGGTTCAAAAAGATGAGCGTATCGCGAAGATGTGACGTCACATACTCGTATCGCTGCTCGAAAAGGTTCGCGACGCGCTGATCGTACGGCGGACCGAACTGGTCGCCATAATCGAGGAGGAACCGGTCGCGCGGCGGAAGTCCCGCCCGGACCTGCTGTGCGGTCATACGGTAGATGACCGAACTGAACCCGATGCTGATCACCATGATGATCAGGACGTACCACACCGTGAGACGGAACACCGGTGACGAGACTGGCCTACGCACCACGGCGATGATCTTATTGAGGTTCATGCTTCGAGCGAATAGCCGAAGCCCCGCGCGGTGCGGATCAACTTCGGACCCTTGAACGGCTTGTCGATCTTTTGGCGAAGCGATGCGATGAACACCTCGACTGTGTTCGGAAGGATGTCCGCGTCGAAATTCCAGACATGCGCGATGATCTGATCCTTGCTCAATATCCTGCCTCGGTTGCGCATGAGGTACTCGAGGAGCGCGAATTCCTTACGCGAGAGCGTGATCGCCTCGCCTTCGCGACGCACCTCGAAGGTGTCGGGCTTCAACGTCAGCTCACCGACCCGCAGCGTCGTCGTGACGGTCTGCTCGGGACGACGAAGCAACGCACGGATACGCGCGAGAAGCTCCTCGAATGAGAACGGTTTCACGAGGTAGTCGTCGGCACCGCTGTTCAATCCGTCGACGCGGTCCTTCGTGCTGTCGCGTGCCGTGAGCAACAGCACTGGTTGTTTCAGGCCGTGCGCCCGTACTGCGCGGCAGATCTCGAGTCCGTCGCCGATCCCCGGCAGCATCCGATCGAGGATCATCATGTCGAAGTTACCTGCGAGGGCACGGCTCATGCCTTCCCTGCCCTCGAATATCGCATCAACGGCATAGGTTTCCTGCTCGAGTCCACGCTTCAACGCGTGGGCTATCTTGAGTTCGTCTTCGATGAGTAGTATGCGCAT
>CAINXF010000204.1 GCA_903854795.1 Candidatus Kerfeldbacteria bacterium | reverse complement strand
CAGCCGATCTTTGCGCCAGTCGCGTTCGTACAGATGCGTCCCGAGCAATTGCCATTACAAGCGTACGCGGAACCCGCGCGCATCTGGTACGGCCAGGCCAGATTAAGGTCGATGCCTGCGATCTCGAGGATCCCTGGCGCACCCTTGTTCCTCCACTCGTCAGGATTGAGCGTCGCACTTGACGGCGCAGCGCCGCCGAACGGCGAGAGGTCGCTGATGTAACGGTAGTTTAAACCCTGTACTACGTAGGTACCCGCCTTCGACGTCCGGTCGGTCCACGCGAGCACATCGATCGGGGTCGCGACCTGCACAAGCTTCGTGCATTGCTCCTTCATGTTAAACATGCCGATCGCCCAGAAACCACTTGCACCATTTTTATCGTTTGCGCATGACTGCGCATAGAAATGATATCGCAAGAGGTGCTGATCCACAGGATCCCAGACAAGCTCGACAGTAAAGCCCTTACAATCAGCAACGGAAGTTTCATTCAACTGGGCACTCCAGCTGTTCGCCGCATTGAGGATGAGGTCACCAGAGACCGGCCAACCGTTAGAATACCGCAACGGGTGCACGCGGAAATACGCGACATCATATTCATGGATCTGTTGATCCTGCGCGTCGGCATCGAACATACCACCCCACCAACCATCAGTCATCATCGGCGGATCTAACCCTCTACAGAAGCAGAACCCCGGCTGGTTCCCATTACGACATCGGCCGACATTCTCGACATTATTACATGGCGAGCCATTTCCGCCGCCATACCAATTGATTCCCGAAACATCATCGATATATGTGGACATCGGCCGGTAATTTCCGAGCTGCTGACCGCAGAGACCGGCGTCCGCACCCGGGTAGAGCGAAACAGTCGCGCCATCGGCATTATCGCACCAGGGGCCATCAAACGTGCCGAATTTGTTGGCGGAGTTCAACGGATCGTACACGAGCGCGTTCCATTGCCCGCTTGATTCGGCGCACATGTAGAGCGGCTGCCGGTCGTTATACCCTGCGGATAGATCGGTACCGAAGACGTTGTTACCCGACACGATGTCGACCGGCCACCACGAAAGACATACCGCCGCGTTGAGCGGATCGCGCTCGAGGCAGTAGCCTTTATACCCCTTATACGCCACCCCGCTCGTGTCAGTATAATCGCAGGACGGCGCGCTCGAGTTCGGGTAGATACGGCACGTTTGCGGGATCAACGGTCCGGTATCGCTCACCTTCAGCGCGGGAACAAACGAGAGGTTGTCGATCCAGATACCCGCCACGTCGTCGTTCTCCTCGGCGGTCGTGAACGCGATCGAGGTCGGGCCGACGAGTCCTGCCGTAGGGCCTAGGAGATACTGCTTCCAGGACGTGCCGACTGCCACGGTGTCGAACACGCTCTCCCCGTTCGAGGAGTCAACGAAGCTCACGGTGATCAGCTGTCCTTGTCGTGCGGACTTCATGGAGACGTTCAGGAGATACGTCGAATTTAGCGACGTCGTAAGACCCATCGTTCGCGTCGTCATTGCGCCGGACCCCGCGAGGTCGGTCGGCGTAATCTTCAGCATCTGGTTCGGATTCGTCGATGAGATATCGGCATCGACGCTGATCGCAGCATCTACGCTTGAGCCGCTGGGCGTGATCGCCTGCCAATACCGCTTGATGAGCTCCTGCGTGTCGTGATTCGCCACACAGGGACCGTAATTCGTGGTCGTACTCGGATCCGTGGCGGTCGGCGCATGTGCAACTACGCAATCGTCCGGCGCCTTGTTCAAGCTGCAAGGTATGCCCGCATTCTTCGAGCACTGGAAAACTTGGGAATAATCCTCGAAATCGCCATCGGGAATATCGACTTTTTGGCCGACCTGCTCGGCGATCGAGAGCGGATAGCGGCCGTTGATGATCGGCGTCGCGTTCTTACACGCACCGGTGTTGCAGTCGCTGTCGCTGAAGCAGTCCATCCCCTTCTTATCGCCGCTGTCGATGTTGCATTGCCCCGGCTGGGAGTGCCAACTCAGACCCGCGAACACCATGCCGGTCAGTCCTTTGATCTGTGCGACATCCTCGGGAGTATTAAAGGTAAGTCCTAGTTTAAATACGCATTTCCCGGCACCGCACGTCGTATTATCCGAACACAACGAGCCTGCCAGTGCACCGCTCGCACGGTCACAGGTGCCGGTATTCGTCCCAAGACAGTACGCGCTCGCACCGATACAGTCGGAATCCTGCTTACAAAAGCGGAGGGGATCGTTCGAACACTGGTGACCTTCCAGGAGGTTGTTGCACTGGCCGTTCGGCGAGATCGAATCACAGATCGTGAGGTCGAGGCACTGGTTCTGCGTCTTACCGCCGGTCGTCGGCATATCGACCGAGCTCTTGCAGGTGTACCACTTCTCACAAACCCGGTCGGGCCGTACCTTCAGGATGACGTTCGCATCGCACGACGGCCACGACGAGTAACAGCCGGCTGCCGCGGGCACGTTGAAACTGCCGACGGTGCACTTGCCGGCGTTACAATCCGCGTCGACGCTGCACCGCTTACCAGACATGTCGCCGCTGAAATTGTCGCACTTCATGTAGCACGACTTCGCATTGCAGGCGGTCAACGAGTTGCCCGGCGAAGGATCCTTCGTACAGTCACCGGTGTCGACACAGGTCAAGCCACTGGGGCACTGATAGACGCAGGAGGCGTCGGATTTGTTCGTCGGTATGCAATCCAAGACCGGACCGATGCCTCCCGATCGACAGAAGAGCTCGCCTTTGCATGCGTGGATCGCTGTGCCATCAGCGCATGCGCCGGTCGAGAACTTATGGTCGTACTGGCTCAGCGTCGTCCTGAACTTTAGCATGCCTGATTGGATCTTACGGCCGAACTCATCTATCGCCGTGACGCGGTAGTAGTAGTCGCGATCGGTACCGGAAAGACCAGCGATCTTTATCGAAAAACTTTTCGAACCCGGTTTGATCCACGCCGGCGCGGTCGAGGTACACACCGACGGATCGTTGCAGGCCTTCGCGTAGCCGGTCGTCCTCGGATCAGGCGCGAGGCCAGGGTTAGTATTGTACTCGACGACCGCCGACGCCGGTATGCTCGTACCGAATATGATCGATGCCTGGTCGCTCGAGGCGTTCGCGCTCGGGTCTGGCGAGAACGTGAGCGGGGTGCTCGGAGAAGTGCCGCTCGTCGTAAATGATTGGACGGTCGAGGTGGTGGCCGTATAATTGACATCAGTATATGAACTCGGCGTCACGTGCACCTCAGAGGTGAGTTTCGAGGTCACCGTAAAGTAGTAGGTCGTCCCAGAAAGCAGTCCCGACGCGATCGTCACACTATGACTTAGACTATCGGCGGAGTACGACGGATAGTGCGTCGTAAGTGCGGTCGGGTCGAGGCCAATATTCACGGTATGCGACGCTTTCAGGTTCGTATCCCAAGTAATGTTCGCCGTATGGTCAGTGTTCGCCGTATGGTCATTGTAAGCTGCATGGTCACCCGTGATCGTCAATGGCCCGATGAAGAACATGTGCTGACCCCCGCTCTTACTATCCGGCAAGATCTCGAAGAACTGTTGCGTTGACGGCGCTATTCCGGAGGTCAACGTCGCTTTGTAATTAGTGCCGCTCGCTACCGTTGCCGAAACGCTATTTGCCAGACTACCGCTAGACGTACCATAGTGTACGTCGGCCCCTACGGCCGAACTCAATGTGAACGTCAGCGTCGCGCTCGTACCGAGTGTATTTATATCAACGCTGATGTTACTTATACCTACCGCTAACGTCTTGAAAGAACACTCGTTCGGGGTGGTAGTACCTACCACGAAACCACAGGTGTGTACAGAAGGGTCGCTACTGGTGATCGTGGTGTCACCTTCACCAACGTCTTCCGATTTCGCCTCGATCAAATAATAGTATGTCGTGTCTGAAACAAGACTCGTCAGGTTAGCAACGTGACTTCCTCGAAAAGCGCCGGAGTCAACATCGAGGGTATTCGGGTATGTTCCCGGCGACGTACCGTAGTGCAAGGTGGTAACCGCGGGAAAATCGGTCGTGTAGGTGATCTTAGCGGAATTCGTGCCATAATCCGCCGTAACAAATTTAATTTCCGTCAGCGGTGCGGCAGCCGCGTGCGCAACCGATCCCGGCATGAGCGTCACCGTGCACAACGTCACAATCGCGAGCATGCCGACCGTGCTCACCTGCGTGAGCTTTTTCAAGATCGTCGTTCGTAGGAAGCGTGTCATATATTAGTGTCCACAGCGGTTCGGATCTGACAAGCCCGTCGGGCACGAGGTGATCATGTAGTGATAGACGCGACCGGGAAGAAGGCCGGAAAGCGTGACCTTATGTCCCGCCAGGATCGCCGTCGATCCCGAATCGTCGCCTGATTGGACGAACGTGTAGCCCTTGAACGCCCCATCGTCCTCCTCGAGGCCATATTGAACCGACGAATCGGATGCGCTGTCAGTGTCCCATGTGATGACGGTCTGCCATTGACCGCTCCCCGGCGGGTTTTCTGCGGACGCCGCGGCAACCGTCGACACCGTCGGGACCTTATTGCTGACGGTGATGCTGACCTGCGGCGAGTCGCCACCGGTAGGATTTATAACATCATACGCGCGGGCATACAGGAGCGCAGGCCCATCCGTCATAAGTTTCGTATCGAAACTTACCGTAATGATACAGGTATACGAATCCCCGGTCGAGGTACATGACGTAGGCGATACCAAATACCTCTGCAAGAGCGTATCCGCGCCAGCGCCATTCTTCATGAAAAGGTCGAACTGCTTCACGAGCGACTCATCCTGCGCGCTCATGACGACCGTGATCGTACCGAACAACGAGGACGCCGACATCGGCAGCTGGAGACTCACGTCCGTCGGCACGCTCACATCGCAGGAATGCGTGATTTCGAAACTACTGAAAAGCGCGGTATTTGTCTGATCATGGTCGGCCCAATCGCCGATGTTACCATAGCGGTCATCCGATGCGATGGCGTAGTAATACGTATGTCCTGAATACAAATAGTTGATATTGCTGAGCGTGACCGTGTGATACAACGTCCCGCCCACATGGGTGAGCGTATCGAGTCCTTCCGGCATAAGGATGGTCCCGCGTTCATACTGTGGCACGCCGCCTACGAGCTGCTCGCCCCACTTAAACCGCGTATTGCCGTATTCGCTAGATGTCCAGGAGATCTCAATGTTGTACGTTGGGGGCGAACCGCAGACGCTCGAGGGTTCCACCTTGATCTTGCTCACCGGGAACGTCCCTGTGTCGAAGTGACCATAGAACACGCTGTTAGGCGTCACCGTCGCCTTGGTGACATCGCTCACCACGGTCAACGTCACTGGGATGGTGTCCGCGCCACCCGATAGCAAAACCGCGTCGGGCGCGCTGACAGTCAACGTCGTCGTGTATGGACTACCACCTGGCGTGAGCGGCGGCGCGGCCGGAGGCAGCGTCGTGAGACAAACGGTCACCGTGGAATTTCGTCCCCCCGCCGCGAATCCGCTGATCGGCGATGGAAATGGCCCGCTGCAACCACCAGTAAGCGAAAGTTTAATCCACGGTTCCGCTGGCTGATTCATGCTCCAATTGAGCTCTGTCTCCGACGCGCCGCTGTTATTAATCGCGATCGTCGGATTATCCGTCCTGCCTTCATCGATCGTGGCGTTCAACGGACGCGGCGTCGCTTCCATGATCGGGAACGGCGTCACTTTAAGCGTCACCGTAATGTCGATCGACGAAGGCACTGCGCCGGCCGAGGAGATAGTAATGGTGCCCGTGTACGTACCGATACCCAAGGCTGTCGCGTCTACCTTGATATGCACCGGGGCGGTCACATCGTTATATACCGTACCGTTGTTCGGTGTGATGGAGAGCCATGACGCGCCAGGTTTGATTGCACCCGTCCATCCTGCGACCGAACCGCTCTGGACCGTGAGGAATTGATCTTTTCCGGGCTTGCCCATGATCGCCTTGAAACTATAGCTGGTCTTGTCGACCGAAAGTACCACCGTTGCGTTGACCGTATACGTGAACGTCACCGAGCCGGTAATGCCCGCGACGTTCGTCGATGTGAAATAGACATCCGCCGTGTACGTCCCGGCAGGAAGATTGTTCTTCGCCTGCACCGTCACCGTCGCAGGTCCCGGACCTCCCGTCGTCGGCGTGAGCGTCACCCAACTCGCGGCGCTCGCCACCTGCCAGTCCAAGGTATCACTGCCGCCGTTCGATACCGCGATGGTTTGCGGCGCTGGATCAATGCCAGACGCTTGCGTCGAGAAGAACGTCGTGCCTGATGGCACAAGACTGAACACCGGCGCGGCGAGGACGTGCTGCGGACGGAGGAGTGATCCGCTGATGACCATAACAGCGGCGAGAAGTGCGGTTCGTACTGGCAGTGATATTCGTTGCATATTAGAACGCACGATAATTCAACAGCGAATTTGACGTATCATTGAACGGCCGGCACCCGACCGAGAGGTCGATCACGCCATTGCAACTCGTGGCGTTCTTTTCGACCGACTGCTTTATATAGTAGTACGATTGGCATCCCGGGATTCCCTCACCCGAGCACATCGCTGCCGAGCACGTAGCGCCAGGGCCACATTGACTCGAGTAGGAACAGGCGATGTTATTGCCGGCATATAGGCCACCCATACACGTGCCGGGGCAGTCGCTATCGACCTGACAGGCGGCACCGTCCCTCGGACCACCGAGACAGATCGTCGGCTTACAGGAAGCATCGACGTAGACATCTTTACCGTTCGCGATCTCAAGTCCACAGGTCGATCGGCACGGACTCGGATCGGTCGGATCGCGGTACTCGTTACATCCGCTCTGCTCTTCGGGGCACAATCCTGTCCACGAATCGCATTTAGTACCGCCGCTGCACTCTGAGTCCACGACACATGTTTTACCGACGACTGCTTGGTCGCCCGTGCATGATCCGGACGGACAATCCAGATCAGCCACGCACGCAAGTCCATCACGATTACCGCCCTTGCAGACACGCACGCAGGCATGCCCTACAGGAACGCCGGACTGCGGCGGGGTGACCGTCGGACAGAGGATTGACGTGCCGGTGATGTACCAATGGTACGCGGTCTGTCCGCCGAGACGCTTGTACGAGCACGTCTGTGCGCCGGGGTCCTTGAAGTATGCCGTGGTGCCCTCGACCGTCGTGTACTCCGAACAGAACAGGTCGCTGTTCCCGCACATGATCGTCGCATGCGAGTCGGGCTGGTCCTTCAGATACACCGTCTCAAACGACCTGATATTCTTACTCGCATCGAGCGTCGGATGACCGAATGCGGTGCAACCCATGTTATCTGACGTACACAGCGCATTTTTCTCGACGATCT
>CAINXF010000203.1 GCA_903854795.1 Candidatus Kerfeldbacteria bacterium | reverse complement strand
GAATAATTGCAATATTAGTACTTGGTAATAAGCTTTCCGGAGAAAGCTTTTCAAAGGATGATGTTAATCTTATCGAGGTACTATCTCCACAAATTGGTTCGGCAATTCAAAAGGCAAATTTATACGAACAGGTCAGGCAGTTCGGTGAAGACCTGAAGCTGAAGGTCCAGGAAGCGACGAGCGAGTTGAAGGACCAGAACGTGTCGTTGATCACGCTACAGCGGATCACGACCGACATTACGCGTACATTGGACTTTAAGAAGGTCGTGCAGGACATCGCCGACGCGGTCGCGACGGAGCTCGGGTTCATCGGTGCCATCCTCGCGTTCGTCGATGACGACGGGCACACGCTCCGCGCGCAGGCGATCACCAGCACGCCGGTCACGAACAAGGCCTTGAAGTTGTTGCCGAAGCCGTTCACGGAATTCACGACGGACATGAACGAGCCAAGCCAGCATAACGTGGTCATAGAAGCCCTGCGTACAGGACAAATTCAGTTCAGCGAGAGCCTCGCGGACGTCATCAGTCCCGAGATGCCGCGGCCGCTCGTATCGATGATCCAGAAGATCATCAGGATCAAGACCGCAATCGTGGTGCCGATCGTCGCCGAAGAGAAGGTGATCGGCGCGATCGAGGTCGGTGCGCGGCGGACCAAGGGAGAGATCAGCGAGCGTGAGATCAAGACGATCCAGTCGATGGCGGATGAGCTCGGTATCGTCGCGCGGAACCTGCGGCTCTTCGGCCAGATACAGAAGGCAAACCGCGATCTTGAGGAGGCAAACCGGCATCTACAGCAACTTGACCAGGCGAAGTCCGAGTTTGTATCGATCGCGTCGCACCAGCTCCGCACGCCGATGACCGGCATTATGGGCTATCTGTCGATGCTCGTCGATGGTGACTTCGGGAAGATCGATTCGAAGCATCTCGAAATCCTGAAAACACTGCTTGATGAGTCGCAGCGCATGATCCGGCTCATCAATCTGTTCCTGAACGTCAGCAAGATCGAGGCCGGTAAGTTCACGATCACGCGGAAGGATGCACAGATCGAGGACCTGATCGAGCGTGAGGTGCGTGAGGTCGGCAAGGTCGCGAGCGACAAGAAGTTGAAATTGACATACGCGCGCAGCAAGAAACCGTTGCCTGTGCTCTGCATCGACGTCGACAAGATACAGGATGTGTTGTTGAACCTTGTCGACAATGCCATCAAGTACACCGCGAAGGGTACGGTCACAATCACGGCGGAAGCAAAAGATAATGGTGTGACGGTTCACGTGAAGGATAGCGGCATCGGCATCAAGAAGTCCGACATCGGCGAATTGTTCAATAAGTTCGTCCGCGCGCAAGGTATCGCCCAGATCCATCCCGACGGCTCGGGCCTCGGGCTCTTCATCGCGAAGTCGATCGTCGAAGGCCATGGCGGCAAGATTTGGGTCGAGAGCGAAGGCGAAGGGAAGGGGAGCACGTTCTCGTTCTGGTTGCCGACAGGTGCGACGCCAGGTACCATGACCATGAAGGCATGACCATGAAACGTCTCAAAAAAAAATCGGTACCATTGAAGCGCGTCATCCCGCGCGAGGTGAAGTTACCGCATCCGCCGAAAGGCAGCGCGTTGACGATACTCCTGATCGAGGACGAGCCGATACTCGTCTCGCTCTACGCATCGGTACTCCGAAAGTTGACCGTAGCGAACGTCGTCACGGCGACCGAGGAGCAGGAAGCGCTTGCGGTCATCGATCGCATCGTGCCGAAGATCATCTTGCTCGACCTTATGATCCCGACGACCGGTGGTGCGATCACTGATTTCCATGAACCGGTCGGTTTTGAGGTGTTGCGCCAGGTGAAGAAGAATCCGAAGACGAAGGGGATCCACGTCATCATCTTGTCGAATCTTGATGCGGATGAGCACCGTCAGCGCGCACAAGAGTTGGGTGCCGAGGAGTACATAGTTAAGGCGCTTCTGAGGCCGCGCGAGCTCGCGGAGCGCATCGAGAAGTACCTCGACATGGCATAGTACTGTAGATAACACCTGGGGATAACCTGAAATCGCCGGTATTGCAGGCTGTGTATTATTGAAATGGCTTATTTTAGCCCTTTTTTACGCTGTATGTTCCGTACAAAAAGACGTATACTTACGCACAGAAGGGGGTGATACTATGAAAAAGATGAATGCAGTTGATTGGGTCGCGATGATACTCCTTTTGATTGGGGGGCTCAACTGGGGTCTCGTGGTATTTAAATATGACCTCGTCGCCGCAGTCTTCGGACTGAAGTTCGGCGAGGTGAGCATGGGTTCACAGATCGTGTACGCGCTGGTAGCGCTTTCCGCGCTGTACATGCTGGTGAAATCGTTGATGATGAAGCCCGCGGGCGACAAGCCTGTGGTGCCGCCGTCGCAGCCGACGATGTAGTGTGTTGGATTTCAAAAAAGCCCCGCATGGTGCGGGGCTTTTGTTTGATGGTCGTGTTACGGTTTCGGCGTGAGCGTACGCTGTGAGATCTCGAGCGCGAGCTGCGTGAGGAACTTCTTTTTCGTCATCGCAACGACCTCTTTCACGCCACGGACCCGGACTTGGAGTTTCGTCGAAGCGAGCTCTTTGTCACCGATGACGAGCATGTAGGGGATTTTCATCTTCTCTGCCTTGCGGATTTTGTAACCGACCGTTTCGTTCGAATCGTCGACGTGGACCCGGACGCCATTGTCGCGAAGTTCTGCGGCGAGCTTTTCGCAGTGGTCGATGTGGGTGCTACCGACTGGCATGATCTGGACCTGGACCGGCGCGAGCCACGTCGGCAGGCGGCCGGCGAGATGTTCGAGGAGGATGCCGATGAAGCGCTCAAGCGAGCCGTAGATGACGCGGTGGATCGCGATGGGCGTTTGCTCCTTGCCGTGCGCGTCGGTGTACACGAGGTTGAAGCGTCGCGGCTGCTGGAAGTCGAGCTGGACCGTGCCGAGCTGCCACTCGCGGCCGAGCGCGTCGCGCATAACGATGTCGACCTTTGGGCCGTAGAACGCGCCGTCACCCTCGGCGATAGTGTAAGGACGGTCGGACGCCGAGAGGATGGTCTTGAGGATGCCTTCCGCGCGGTCCCAGGTTTCCTTGTCGCCCATGAACTCCTTCGGTCGCGTTCCGAGCCGGAACGCGTACGACATGTTGAAGATCGAGTAGAACCGTTCGACGATCGCGAACACGCGCTTGTATTCGTCGCCGATCTGGTCTTCCGATACGTAGATATGCGCATCGTCCTGGCGGAATTCGCGTACGCGAAGTAGTCCGCTCAAGGTGCCTGAGGGCTCATAGCGGTGGAGCGTGTCGGTGTCGGACAGGCGGAACGGCAGGTCGCGGTAGCTCCTGATCTTCGAACCGAACACGATCATCGCATTCGGGCAGTTCATCGCCTTGATGCCGTACTCCTCGTCGTCGGCCATCTTCGCGACGAACATGTCGCTCCAGTAGTGGTCGAAGTGACCCGAGGTGACGTAGAGCGCCTTCTTGTTGAGCATCGGTGAGACGATCTCCTGATAGTGTTCGCGTCGGTGCTCCTCGCGCCAGAAGTCGATCAGTGCGTTGTACATCGTCGTGCCGTTCGGCAGCCAGTACGGCATGCCGGGCGCGGTCGGGTGGAACATGAAGAGCTCGAGGTCGTCGCCGATCTTTCGGTGGTCGCGTTTCTCGGCTTCCGCGATCATCGCAAGATATGCGTCGAGCGCGGGCTTGTGCTCGAACGCGACGCCGTAGATACGTTGGAGCATCGGTTTCGTCGAATCACCGTGCCAATACGCGCCCGCGACCTTCGTGAGCTTGAACGCGGAAGAATCGATCTCGGACGTGCGGTCGACGTGGCCGCCGCGGCAGAGGTCGACGAACGTGCCGATTTTATAGAACGTCGGTATTTCCTTCTTTGCCTTGAGTTCTTCGAATAATTCGCGTTTGAACGGATTGTCGCTCAAGTGCGGGCCTGCCTCCTCGAGGCTCTTGATCGATATCTGCTTCATCTCAAGGTTTTGCTTGATGAGCTCGCGCATCCGTTTTTCGAGCTTCGGAAGGTCGCCGATGGTGATCGGGTTCGGTGCGTCGATGTCGTAGTAGAAACCGTTATCGATCGTCGGTCCGATCGCGATCTTCGCGTCGGGATACTTCTCGAGGACCACGGTCGCGAGCAGATGGCTCAACGTATGCCGTATATGGTCCAGTTGTTCCTTGTTTTCTGGTGGTTGTTGCATGTGTGGGAATGAAAAATATGCGACACTATTGTACCGCAAACGGCGCGCGGGCGCTACCGAATGACCGTGACGTGGATCTGGCTCGCGTTCGACGGCGTGTGCGATGCCCAGAAGGGCGCGAGGGCGACGTGCACCGCGGTGACGCCAGGTGTACCGAGAAGTGACGACCTTATGTCCTCAGGCGTGAAGTTCACGAAATGCGACGGTGCGAGTAGGGCGCTGTCGGCGGTGAGCGTGGCGCGTGCTTTGAGCGTAGCCTGGAGATGCGCCGTACCGTTCTTCGCGCTGAGATCGATGAGCTTCCATGTCGCTTCCGGCGCGGTGTCGAGGTACCGTTCATTGGCGGATAGCGCAGTTTTGAGCGCCGCTGCGAGCGAGGTGTTGAGGCCATCTTTGTTCACGGCCACGAAGGCGAGCGAGGCTGAACCCTGCACCGTGAAGGTGCTGACCTGGTCACCGGCCTTCGCGGAACTCGTGATGGACGAGCTCAGCGTGAACGGCGCATCGATCAGCGTCATACCGTCGGGTGCGCTCGGTTTGGCCGCGGTCGCTTCGTCAGACAGCTGTTTCAGGAGTGCCGCGGTCGCTTCGTCGATCGTCGCTTGTGCGAGTTGCGCCGATGACCTCGTGCCGCCGGTCATGGATTCTGTGCTGTCAGCGAAGATCTGCGTCTTCAGACCGGGCCAAAGCGCGACGATCTCGAAGTGATCGGGGCCAATCTCACCAGCGGTACCTTTGGTGTCGCAGACGACGGTTGCCGTGACGTGGCCGCCGACGGGTACGTCGACGCGCGCTGCCGTGCGGTAGATGAGGCTGTTCGACGTGGCTTTGAGCCTGGTGCCGGCTGCGAGCGGTTGCGTTTTCGCCCAGTTGTTCGTGAACGAAACCGTGCCGTGGGCGTAGTCATCGACCGTCGCACCACTTTTCGGCACGTCGTTCGTAGCGGTGCCTTGTTTGGTGACGGTCAAGATCGTGCCGGCAATCGTGCCGGTGTCAGCGTTGGGTGCTGCGGCGACGGCAATCGCGGCCGAGGCGGTGACGTCGTGCCCAGCGACCGTGACCGTGATGGTCGTCGAGGAGAACGAGATGAACGCGATCGCGCCTGCCATGACGATCGCACAGGCGAGGAACACGATCGTCCCGTTGCGGTAGAGTCGGGACACGCGAGGTTGGGGATGGTGGGTGGTCATATTATGGTAGGTCAACGGCGTTGGCGCCGAGTAAATTGATGAGCGATTCCGCGAGGCCACGATGCCAGCGGACCGAGTAGTTGGTGTTGATGGTGCGTTTCTTTTCACCGTCGACCGAGAGGATGACCTTCGCGGTGCCGGGGTGTCGTTTGAGCTCGTCCTTGAGCGTCATCCAGAGCTTCTCGTTCGCGGCGTTCGGGATCTTGACGACGACGGCGTCCGGTTGTGCGAGGTCCTTCTTCATTTCGTGCGCGTCGTCCGCGAGCACCTTCGGCGTCCCGTCCTTGTCGCTCATCTTACCGTTCACGAGCAGGATCTTCTCCTCCTGCCATGGTGCGGCGTCTGCGCGCAGTACCTTCGGGAACACGAGCACCTCGACGCTGCCGTGCACGTCCTCGAGCGTGGCAAAGAGCATGGCCTCGCCGGTGCGCGTGTTGACGCGCTGGATCTTCGTCACTACACCAGCGATTCTGACGCGCTGCTTCGAGCGAAGGTCTTGGAGCCGATTGGTCGGCGTAACTTCGGCGCGCTCGAGTGTCTGTTGGAACTGGTCGAGCGGATGGGACGAGACGTAGAAGCCGAGGAGTTGTTTTTCCCAGCCGAGCTTTTCATCAGCGGTTGCTTGGGTCGACGCGGCGAGTCGTATCGCGGGCGCGTGATCCATCGGGAGTGCACCGAAGATGTTCATCTGTTTTCGGATCGCTTCTTGCTCGGCACCTTTGCTCACCTCGAGGAGCGCGGCGACGTTGTCGAGCATTTGTTTGCGTTCGCCGAAGCGATCGAGCGCACCGGTCTTGATGAGGCTCTCGAGCGATTTCCTGTTGAGGTCCTTCGACTGCACTCGTTTGAGGAAATCCTCAAGACTGCGGAAGGGTCCACCGCGTTTTCGTTCCGCGATGACGCCCGTGACGAGATTATCGCCGACGTTCTTGATGGCCTGGAGGCCGAAACGGATGCGTTTCGGCGGGTTCTCATCGTCCGATGGCACGACTGAGAACAGCGAGAAACTCTCATTTATGTCGGGTGGCATGACCTCGAGCCGCATCCTCCGGCACTCATTGACCTCGAGCGCGATACGGTCCGTGTTGGCCTGGTCCGCGGTCAGGAGCGCCGCCATGAACTCGGCGGGGTAGTTTGCCTTGCAGTATGCGGTCTGGTAGGAGATGAAGGCGTAGCAGACTGCGTGGGCGCGGTTGAAGCCGTACCGTGCGAACGGTTCTATGAACTCGAATATTTTCTCCGCGGTGCTTTTTGCGATGTTGTTCTTGACGCATCCGGCGATGAACTTCTCACGTTGTTCCGCGAGCAGTTTCGCGATCTTTTTTCCTACCGCTTTTCGGAGCACGTCCGCTTCGCCCATGGTAAATCCGGCCAGATCGCGCGCCATTTGCATCACCTGCTCTTGGTATACGGCGACCCCATATGTCTTTTCGAGGATCGGTTTCAGGCGTGGGTCGAGGTACTGTGGTTTGTACTTTCCATGTTTTCCTGCGATGTACTGCGGAATGAACTCCATTGGGCCAGGGCGGTAGAGGGCACCCATGGCGACGATGTCCTCGATCGATGTCGATTTCAGTTCACGTAGGTAGCGCCGCATACCGGATGATTCAAGTTGGAACACGCCGATAGTGTCGCCGCGCTGCAGCAGCGCGAACGTGCCGTGGTCGTCCAGCGGGAGGTGATCGATGTCGAGCTCGACGCCCCGGACGGCGCGAACGATCGATTTGGTCGTTTCGAGGATCGTGAGGTTCGCGAGGCCGAGGAAGTCGATCTTCAGGATGCCGAGGTCCTCGATCGGATGGAGCGAATACTGTGTGATGAGCGTATCGGAATCGGCCGAGGCGCGCTGCACCGGCACGGTGTTATCGAGCGGGTCCTTCGTGATGACGAAACCGCAGGCGTGCTGCGAGGCGTGTCGTGCGACACCCTCGAGTTTCTTCGCGTTGTCGAGGAGACGTTTGCCGTCAGGGTCGTTCTCGTTGATCTCCTTCAGTTCCGGTACGGTACGGATCGCATCGTCGAGCCCGGTGAACATCGGGATGAGCTTCGCCACGCGGTCGCAGTACGTGTAGGGGAACCCGAGCACGCGGCCGACGTCCCTGATCGCGGCGCGGGCGGCCATCGTACCGAAGGTGATGATGCCCGCGACGTGGTTGACGCCGTACTTATGTTGGACGTACTTGATGACCTCGTCACGTCGACTGTCGGCGAAATCAAGGTCGATATCAGGCATAGAGATGCGATCCGGGTTCAAGAATCGCTCGAACAGCAGGTCGTACTTTATAGGATCGACGTTTGTGATGTTGAGAAGGTACGAGACGATGGAACCTGCGGCAGATCCGCGGCCCGGCCCCACGACGATGCCGTTGTCCTTTGCCCAGTTGACGAAGTCGGCGACGATGAGGAAGTAGGAGGCGAATCCCGTCTTGCCGATAACGCTTAATTCGTAATCGAGACGTTCTTTGGCCTCTTTTGTCGGCGTCTCGCCATAACGTTTTGTGAGACCCTGCTCGCAAAGCGTGCGGATATAGTCGACTGTTGTGCTTCCGCCGGGGACCTCGAAGTGTGGGAGGATCGTCTTGCCGAACTCGAACTTGAAGTCGACGGTTTCAGCGATGACGCCCGCGTTGTCGACGGCACCGGGGTATTCCTTGAACCGTTCCCGCATAACCTCATTGGGTGCGAGCGAGAGGTCCTCGTTCCGCATGGTCATGCGGTCGGTGTCCGTGAATTGGCGCTTGAGGTGGATGCAGAGCAACACGTCTTGTGCGTCCGCGTCCTCGGGGTGCAGATAGTGGCTGTCGGTGGTCGCGACGAGCGGCACGTCCATTTCGGCGCCGAATTTTGCCAGCGTCCGATTCACCTTGTCCTGCTGGGGGATGGAAGGATGGTCCTGGAGTTCGAACGCGAAGTTGCCCTTGCCGAACAGCTGTCTGAACGACTCGGACATCTTATGCGCTTCCTTTTCGTTGCCGTTCACGATGAGCGTCGGGATCGGTCCGTTGATGCACCCTGACAGGCAGATGAGGCCGCGGTGGTACTTTTCGAGCAGTTCCATGTCGATCCGTGGCTTGCCGTAGAACCCTTCGAGGTGCGACGCCGAAACGAGCTTTAAAAGGTTCGCGTAGCCTTCGGCATCGCGGACGAGGAGGATGAGGTGGTTCACACGTTCATCAAGACGGCCAGTACGGTCATGGCGACTGCCACGCGTGAAGTACGCCTCGATGCCGATGATCGGCTTGATCCCTGCGGCGAGCGCGTGCTGATAGAACTCGACGGCGCCGTAGAGGACGCCGTGGTCGGTCAGGGCGAGTCCCTCGAGTCCGATCTCCTTTGCATAGGAGACCAGCGCATCGATTTTCGGGAGCCCGTCGAGAAGGCTATAGTGCGAATGGGTGTGGAGGTTGGCGAATCGCATGCGGTGAATATAACGCGCGAACGGGGAGCACGCACGCTCGGTGTGGATCCGGACTGTTTGAGCGCCTATGCCCCGTCAGTTGACTTTGACGGTCGCTTCGAGCGGCGCTGTTGCCAGCGGTCCGCAACTTTCGAGACGATCTGTGTGAGGACAGAGAGTGCCGAGACCGAATCGCCGATCCGTTCGCGGATGGCGTCGAGGATAGTGCCGAGCTCCTCCACTTTTTCATGGAGAACGTGCGTGGTCTGTCGAAGGTCGCGTACGATGGCGATCAGGTAGTACAGGAACCATGCCATAAATCCCGTCAGGACGGCGATGCAGACCGTGAGGACGACGAGGAGGATGTTGTGTGGTGTCATGGCGTTTTGGTTACTGTCATGCTTGTTCACTTTACCATGTGCCTAAATGACTGTCCATCAGGGTCTTTCTGGGCGCCCTGCTCTATGCTACACTCGAGGAAATGGCTCAACAAAAGGACGATTTTTCACTGAAGTTCGGCTACTGGTTCGCGGTCCACCGTGACCAGCTCAGGACGTGGTGGGCGATGTCGATCCTCGTCGTCGATGTGTTGTTGCTCGCGGTGTTCGCCGTGATGTTTACGTCGTACTCGTTTTCGACGGTGCGGACGGTCCGTGGCATTAGTGAGATGTCGGTACCGCTCGTTCCGGCCCAGCTCCAGAGCGCGCTCGCACCGAAGGTCCTCATGACCGATGATGCGACCGTGCTTGACCGCGGAAGCGGCAGGTATGATTTTGTGGCACCCGTGACCAACCCGAACCCACTATGGGCCGCAGTGCAGGTCACGTACCATTTCACGTACGGCAACCAGAAGTCGCGTGACGAGAAAACGACGCTGTGGCCCGGGGCTTCCGCGTATCTCACGCAGATGAACGTCGCCATGACGGCACCCGCGATCGGTACGACGCCTCGCGTCGAGATCGTCGATGTCCGCTGGACGCACCCGAACGATCTTTCGATGTTCACTGGCGGCGTACAGTTCCCGATGACAAAAGTGACCATTGCGCCCGTTACTGGACTTGCGGCAGGGGTCGTCGGCACCCGTGTCGCGGCGACGGTAACTAATCAATCCGTCTACACGTTCAAGTCGGTGCGGTTCGGTATCATCGTGAAGAGCGGTGGCACGATCGTCGCGGTCGGCGATGTGCTTATCGAGGGCTTTAAGGCGCTCGAAGCGAGGACGCTCGAGGCATCGTGGCTCCAAGCGCTTCCTCCGAACGCCGACGTGACCATATTCCCGATACTCAACCTCCTCGACGCGGGATCATTCCAGTAACGCGCATGGCGACGACACCTTATCGCGGGTTGTTTCGCCGCTTTGACTGGGTCCTGCTCGGGGCTACGTTGCTACTGGTCGCCATCGGCGTTGCGACCTTATTCAGCATCACACTGAACGTCGAACAGCCGCATATCGAGAAGTTCTACCGTCAGCTCCTATCGTTCGGTATCGGCCTTGTCGTCTTGGTGATCGCCGCGTCCATCGATTTTAGGAAGGTGCGTTCGTATGCGTGGGTGTTGTATGGCATCGGCCTTGGTACGTTGTCGGCGGTGCTCATCGTCGGTACGACCCATCGTGGCACGACAGGTTGGTTCTCGCTCCTCGGCTCGACGTTCCAACCGGTCGAGCTAATGAAGGTACTACTTGTAGTCGCGCTCGCGCGCTATTTGTCGGATCACGCCGATGAGGGCGCAAGTTGGAAAGTGATCGGGTTTTCCGCCGGCATCATCGCGGTGCCGACGGCGCTCGTCATGCTTCAGCCTGACCTTGGATCCGCCATGCTGCTCGTCGGCTTGTGGCTGGGCATGCTGCTGTTCCTTCGGATGCCGTTCCGTCGCTTTGCGATCCTCATCCTTGGTATGGCAGTCATTGCCTCGATCGGTTGGTTCGGCCTCCATAGCTACCAGCAGAAACGCATCATGACGTTCCTGAATCCCAGCAGCGATCCGCTACGGAGCGGTTACAACGTTCATCAGTCCATCGTCGCGATCGGTTCGGGCAAGCTGTTCGGCAGGGGGCTCGGCCTCGGCACGCAGTCCCAGCTCAATTTCCTGCCCACGCAGGATACCGACTTCATCTTCGCGGTCATCGCGGAGGAGCTCGGCTTTTTCGGCGTGCTGGTGCTGCTATCGTTGTTCAGTGCGTTCCTGTCCCGACTCGTACGCGGTATGCGCCTCAATCGTGACATATTCGGGAATCTGCTGCTCGCTGGTACTATGATCCTGTTCACATTCGAGATATTCCTGAATATCGGAGGTAACATCGGGCTTCTGCCCCTGACCGGAATCCCGCTACCGTTCTTGAGCTATGGTGGCAGCGCGTTGGTATGTAGCCTTCTCGCGGTTGGTCTGTCGATGAGCGTGATCTCACGGAGCGCATCGCATTGATCACATGTACTTGACGGCGACGCGCCACATTGGTATACTGCGCCCAAGGATTCCAGTTCATGCAGAGTAATTATCTCGACGCGTTCATATCCGGTGATGGAAACCTGCGCGTCCTCACCGCGTGCCCGTTTTGTGATTCGCACTACGCGATCAGGGCGGCCCGCGTGATCGCTCAGAAGGATGACGCCCACGTCGTCCATATTGAGTGCACGCAGTGCGGTGGATCCATCGTGGCGCTCATTCTGGCGAACGGTGGCGGCCCGCAGTCGATCGGGATCATGACCGACCTCACGAAGGAAGAGGTGGAAAAATTTTCGGGCGGTTCGGTCGTTATGGATGACGACGCGGTCGATGTCCATGCGCTCCTAGTACATAATTCCCTCATTACTTCACTCATTTAGCCGTAACGCAGCATCATTCTATATGTCAGATATCACGCTCAAGGCCCGCGCACGCACCGTGCTCGGCAAGAAGACAAAAACGATCCGCAACGCCGGCGACATCCCCGCCGTACTATATGGTCGCGGTGTCGCCTCGAAGTCACTGACCGTGTCGGCAGGTGATTTTTCCAAGATCTACAAGAAAGCAGGGGAGAGCACGCTCATTGATCTTGTCATCGACGACGCAGTGCCGACGAAGGTCATCATACAGGACATACAGCGCCATCCGCTCACGAGCGTGATCATCCATGCCGACCTCCATGAAGTGAAGATGACCGAAAAACTCAAGGCCGAGATTGTGCTTTCCTTCACCGGCGAATCCGCGGCGGTCAAGGAACTTGGCGGTGTGTTGGTGAAGAGTCTTGACCACCTTAAGGTCGAGACGCTCCCTGCTGACCTCGTTTCGGAGATCATGGTCGATATTTCTTCATTGAAGACGTTTGATGACCTTATCCACGTGAGGGATCTTTCGATCCCGAAGGGTATTGCCGTGCTCGATAAGGAAGGCGAAGTCGTCGCGCTCGTCACGCCGCCCCGCAGTGAGGAAGAACTTGCCTCGCTCGGGAAGGAGACCGTCGACGAAAAGACCGCAGTTGAGAACATCGAGGGCATCAAGGAAGAGAAGAAAGAGGACGGAGAAGCCGGTGAAAGCGACGCGAAGTCAGATGATAAGAAACCGGCGGACGGTGAAAAGAAATCTGGCAACAAAAAGTAACCAGGAGGAGTATCATCATGGCGAAGAAACAAACGACCGATGAGGCAGACGAGCTTGCGAAGGCCTTGAAAGAAGTCGATGAGTCGGATTCGGCTTCGGAAGATGTCGTGGTCGATTCCGAAAAGGTTGAGGGCGCCGAGGGTGACGATACACAGGAACAGATACCCGTAGCACCTTTGAAATCGAAGAGCAGTGGTAAGAAGGCCACAAGGAATGGGAAGAAGATCGCGTCGGATGAAGTGGTGCCTCCTACGACATTCGAGAAGCCGTCGGACTATGCTTCAAAGAAGAAAAAGCGCACGGCGATGATCATTGTGATCATCGGTGTCGCGCTGATCGTCATCGCGGCGGCGGGCTACTTCTTGGTCGGTCGTTCGACGAACACCAATTCAAACACGAACTCGTCGACGAACACGTCGGTAGATACGACCTCACAGTTGGTGCCACGAAGGATCGACGGCGTTCTCGATAAACCCGCGAATCAAAACAAATATCCGATCGCCATCATGGTTGAAAACCAGGTGCAGGCCCGGCCACAATCAGGCCTGGACAAGGCGAACATCGTCTACGAGGCGCTCGCCGAGGGTGGCATCACGCGGTTCATGGCTATCTACACGTTCGCCGGTTCGGTCAAGGAAATTGGCCCGGTACGTTCGGCGCGACCGTACTACGTCGATTGGGCGCGCGGCTACAACGCACTCTACGCGCACATCGGTGGAAGTCCTAAGGCCTACGCGCGTATCGCGTCGACCGGCGTCCTCGACTTCGACCAGTTCCATAACAGTCAGTATTTCTGGCGCGATAAAACGCGGGATGTGGCGTCGGAGCACACGCTCTATACGTCCGATTACCTGATGACGCTCGCGCTTCTCGATAAGAAGATGCCGATTACGGGTGACTACACGGCATGGAAGTACAAGGACGATGCACCGTCGGCCGATCGTCCGTCGAGCCAGCACATCACGATCAACTTCTCGTCGTTCAGCTACAAGGTCGATTACGAGTACGACCCGGTGAATAATGTCTATGTCCGCTCGGAGGCAGAGAAGCCCCATGTGATGCGTGACGGTACGCCGTTGCAACCGAAGAACGTCGTCGTCCTCTCGGTCAATCGTCAGCTTGAGACGCCCGTTACCGATAACCATGGACGTCTTCAGATGGATACGATCGGTCAGGGTGCTGCGCAGTTCTTCATCGATGGCACCGTGACCAAAGGCACCTGGAAGAAGGACTCCGCGCAGGCGCCGCTCGAGCTGCTCGCCCAGGATGGATCGCAGGTGACGCTGAATGCAGGACAGACCTGGGTCGAAATCGTCCCGCCCGACCAGACCGTGACGGTCAAGTAAATCTGTGCCGCGCGCACGACGAAACAACACGCATACCAAAGGCGCCGTGGCGGTGTATCCACACATGGCGTGGTATGTGATCGCGGCCGGTGTGCTGATCGCGCCTGTCTTGATCGTCCAGATTATGGCTACGTGGCACCGCATCGCGGAACCCGCGGTATTGTCGGCACATGCTGCCACAGTCGAGCGGCATGAATCCGCGCCGATTCCCGAAGGTGCGCCAGTCATGGTGCGGGAGCACTGAGCACAGGTTATTCGGTGCGCGGTAGGATAGTGAGCACACGCGGAAATCTCGCGAGGTCGTGGTGCAGGGCAACCTGATAATCCGGGAGCAACGATCGGATCAGTTTTTTTGTGAGCCCAAGGCGTCGCGGGTCAATCTCGATGATGACGGGTATGCGTAATCCCGACCGACGTAGTTGTCGGAACATTTTTTTGTACGCAGCCATGCCATCGCGGCCAGCGACGATCGCAGCGCGCGGCTCAGTACGCACTGCGTAGTATTCCCGCGGCGTCGCATACGGGAGGTTGGCGACGATACAGCTAGGCGAGATGTGGTGTTTCAGTAATGGATTGATAAGGTCACCTTTGAACACGGTCACGCGACATGACGATGCGTAGTGTCGGAAATTGTGACGGGCGTATTTAAGCGCAGCGGTCGAATTGTCTACAGCGTAGACGCATAACGAAGGCCGTGCGAGCGCGATGGATATCGCAAGGCAACCGGAGCCTGTGCCGACGTCCACGACCGTCCCATGCGACGACGGAGGGTACAACTTCAGCACTTCGTCGATAATTAATTCACTTTCTGGTCTTGGCACGAGCACGCCCTTGCCGACATGGAACTCGTGCCCATAGAACTCTTTTTTCCCAGTAAGATAGGCGATCGGCTCGCCCCTGGTGCGCCGCGCGATGTACGCGTTCAAACGCCTTCGCTGCAGCGCAGTGGGCGTATGGTCAGGATGTGCGATGACCCACGCGTAGTCTTTGCGCAGTACGTGCGCGGTGAGCAGCTGGAGCTCGCGTCGGTCGATCATGCAGCGGCTTGTTTTTCAGCCTCGCGCAGCGCCGCGATGATCGGCTCAAGCTCGCCGTTCAGGACGCGGTCGATGCCATGGAAGCTCTCCTTGATGCGGTGGTCGGTGATGCGGTCCTGGGGAAAGTTGTAGGTACGGATCTTCTCCGAGCGGTCGCCCGTACCGATCATCGATTTCCGCGTTGCCGACGCTTCGCGTAGTCGCTTCTCCTCTTCGTAGTCGACGAGGCGTGTGCGGAGGATGCGGAGCGCCTTCTCGCGGTTCTGCTTCTGGCTGCGCTCGTCCTGGCAGCTGACGACGATGCCGGTGGGCTTATGGAGCAGCCTGATCGCGGAGTAGGTCGTGTTGACCGACTGACCGCCGTGGCCGCTCGACGTAGTCGCGGTGAACTCGAGGTCCTTCGGGTCGAGGGTGACCTCTTGCTCGTCGGCTTCGGGAAGTACGACGACCGTTATCGTCGAGGTGTGGACGCGACCCGACTTCTCGGTCTCCGGGACGCGCTGGACGCGGTGTACGCCGCTTTCGAACTTAAGGTCACGGAATATCGAGCCACCCGATAGTTCGACGATCACTTCCTTATACCCACCGAGCGGCGTCCGCGATTCGTCGATCAGCTGCGTCTTCCAACCGCGCCGTTCGGCATACCGAAGGTACATACGGAGGAGTTCCGCTGCGAAGAGTGCTGCTTCGTCGCCACCGGCACCACTTCTTATTTCGATCACGGTATCTTTGCGATCACGGGGATCCGGCGGGTCGATGACCTCGTTGATTTCGTCGGTGAGCGTCGCGATGCGCTTGTCGAGCGTGACCATCTCGCTCTCGGCGAGTTCTTTCATCTCGGCGTCGGCCGCCGTTTTCGCAAGCGCAGCCGCTTCATCGCGTGCCGTCTGAATAGTCAGGAGTTCCTCGTGGGATCGGAGTGCCGCATCAAGTTCAGCATACTCCTTGGTCACGGCAGCATACCGGTTGCGGTCTTTCACCGTATCCGGGTTCTGTATGATAGTTTCGAGCTCTTGATGGCGCGTTTTCGCGCGCGTGAGTGCGGATTCCATATGCTGAAAAAGACCCGACGGTACATTCCGTCAGGTCGCTATGAGTCGTTATGCCTCGTCCGTCTTCTTCGATGCCTGCTTCTTCGCGGCGCGCACGGTATCGCGACGGTTCACGAGACGTCGGAACCGGTCAACACGTCCTGCGGTGTCTACGAGGTTTTGCTTGCCCGTGTAGAAGGGATGGCAGTTCGAACATACCTCGATGCGCATTTCCGGCACGGTCGAGCCGGTCACGAGGACTGCGCTACATGACGCACAAATTATTTTCGCGTCGGTATGGTACTTCGGATGGATCTTATCTTTCATGTGGTGGTTGTCTAATTGAGCGAAATGAGTATAGCAGGGGGCTGTAATCTTTGCAAGACTTGCGTTGTTTACGTCGCCGTGGTATGGTGCACATGCCGAAATTCAAGCGATTTT
>CAINXF010000202.1 GCA_903854795.1 Candidatus Kerfeldbacteria bacterium | reverse complement strand
CTGATACCCGGCGGGTGCGCCGAGGAGCCGCGCGATGCTCGACGAATCCTGGTACTCCGACATGTCGAGTCGGATCATGTTCCGCTCGTTGCCAAAGTACACTTCCGCAACGGTCTTCGCGAGCTCGGTCTTTCCGACACCGGTCGGGCCGAGGAACAGGAACGTACCGATCGGCCGGTTCATGTCGCGCAGCTCGGCGCGTGAGCGTCGTAACGCATTCGATACCGCCTTGACTGCGTAATCCTGGCCGACCATCCGGTCGTGCATCTTCTCCTCGAGATGGAGCAACTTCGTCACTTCGTCCTCGGTGACCGCGGCGACGTTCGCGTTCGTACGACGGCTGATCACGGCGGCCGCGTCGTCCTCAGTCACGATGGCGTGTTCACCTTTCGCGGCTCGAGTGAATGCACCGACCTCTTCGAGGAGCGTCAACGCCTTCTCCGGTAACCGACGGTCGTGGATGTACCGCATGCTCAACTTAACGATCTTCTCGATCGCGGCATATGAAAAGAAAATCTTATGGCGGTACTCGACGGTACCCGCCTTCGACTCGAGGATCTGGATCGCGACCTCCTCCGGCACTTCTTGTACGTCGATTTTCTCGAACGACGTAAAGAGTGCCGAGGGTTCGATGTAGTGGCGGTAGCCTTCGTTCGTGCTGGTCGCAAACGCGACGAACGTACGATTCTCAAGCACCTTACCGAGGATCGACGCAAGGTCGAGCGTCTCACCCGACACCGTCGAGAGGCCGACGAGCTCCTGGATGTCCTCGATCGCGAGAACGACGTTCCCCGCCTTGATGATCTCGACGATGATCTCCTGCAAACGCTGCTCGAGCGCGCCCGAAGCGCCGGCGCTCGAAACGAGTGCGGATACGGAAAGCTGCACGAGCCGCTTGTCCTTGATCACGTCAGGTACTTCCTCGGCCGCCATGCGTTCCGCGATCGCGTGGAGCATGCTCGTCGTACCCACGCCCTTCTCGCCGACGAGGATGACGTTGTGGCGTCCGCTCTCGACGACATGGAACACATCATCGAGCTCCTGCGTACGCCCTATGACGAGCGGCAACGTGCCGCGGCGTGCCATGAGCGTGAGATCGGTGCTGAAATGATCGAGCATCGGCGTCGCCTGCGCGGTCATCGCGCGGTCCATGCCGCTCTTCGGTTTATTGAGCGCGCGAACACGGAGCTGCGACCAAGCGTGGTACAGTCGGCGCTGCATGAGCGCCCAAAGCACGACATTGTGGACCTTTTCCTTGTCCGCCTTTAGATCGAACAATATTTCCTGTGCCATCGACGGTTCATACGCAATGGCCTCGAGAATGTGCGGCGGCGTGACCTGAAGCATACGCGCATCCTGGGCGCGTTCGTACGCTCTCACGAGCACTGCGCGCGCTGCCCTGCCGAGCTGCGGCTCCCCTCCTTTAACCTTGACGATATGGGCGACAGAACGTTTGATCCGATCGTGGAGTGGCTGACCGTACGCCCCGAGCCGCAACAGCGCGAACGAAATGTCCTTGTCGAGCGTCGCAACGGCAAGGAGATGGACCGGCTCGACCGTCGGATGGTGAAGTCGTAATGCGAATTCAAAGGCCTGCTCGACGATCGCACGTGTCTGGCGCGTGTACGACGCACTCACCTCGACCACCTCTTTTTGGTCGATGGCATTCACATCGGCGGTCGGTGGTGGCGTCCGGACCGGTGACGGCATGGGGATCGGCACGAGCATATGCCGGGTCCGATCGAGACGGTAAAATACGTAGAGATCGGCCAGGATCGAGATCCAAAATACCAGCATGCTTCCGGACTTCAATGTCACGAGATCGGCGAAGAGCCGCGGCAGACCGAACATGCCGTTGACCGACGCATCGAACGTGACGACCGAGGACGCACCCATGACGCCGATCACGGCACCAATCACACCGAACGCGAGGAATAATCCGTCGGTCGTCGTCCGCACGATACGCTCGAGTTGCTCCTCGAACAGATGCAGTTGATCGACCGGTGCACCCCACGCAAACCACTGGTGATGTGCCCAAAGATACGCACCACGTCCGCCGCACAACGTGCAACGCGCCGTGCCCCGCGGGCCGGTGACGAAGCCTTCACCACCACAGATCTGGCAGGTAGCGCGGACGGTTTCCTTGATGGGATGGTCCATAGCGTCAACCAATGAATTGACGGACGATCTGGTACACGATCGCCGGCATCAATGCGAGCCACGCGATAAATCCCGCGAGCAACACAACCGACCAAATGAGCATGCCGAAAAACCGGAAGACGAACACGATGATTCGAACGAAAAAACTGATGATCCTGCCGCTCTTCGAGTAATCGCCGTACATCGGCTTTCCGAGGTTCCTGACGAGGATCGGGATCGAGAGACGGTTGAGGATCGATAGGAATTCCTGCCACGTGAACTGCGCCGCATTCTTCGTGCCGGTCGTATACCACCACACCGGGAATCTGAACACATCAAACAGCACGTCGCCGAGGACGAACCGTGTTGCTTTCACCACCGCACTTTCGGGCATTTTTGTTCTTTCCATCGCCCATACCATACCACAAATGAAACGGGTTTTCAACAAGTGCCGCATTGCGAAAGGGACCAGCGTACTGCATGCTGCTGGTCCCTCATGAGCTGCTCGCTACCGCGCGTGGTGCCACAGGATGAACCCTCCTTGCCTGTCTTCATGCGAACCTTCCTGGATGACCTCGTGGCAGAACCTGCACCGCTGGTTAGGTTTGAGCCGATCGATACGGAAGGAACCCCGCGAACACCCACAGTAGACGGTGCAATGGTTGTTCTCGCTGAACGCCATGTGGCCATGTACCTCACTAAGCATCCAGGCCCTCACGGCATCGGGGAACTCGAACAAGTGCCCCACCGGTATGTGCCGAGGCGTTTTCGGCATGGCAATCACCCCCTTATGACGACGCCGGACTTCTGAACGAACGACCTCTGATTCCGTACTACTACGTACTACACCGGTTGGCAAGCCCATCATTCACCGAACATTGAATATAATTGACGGAATAAGACGAAACGAGTAAGCTCGCTGGTACTTTCGGACACCGTTGACGTTCGTCAAAAAACCGCGAGGAGGCACCATGAGCCGCTTCATCAGAGCCACGGAAGGGCTGAGAGCGCGGTTCAGAAATTGGTGGACCGCGCACATCGAACGGCCGAGCAGCGAGCTCGGCGACGTCCACATGCGGCGAAAGGACCGCGTACTCACCTGGATATTCCGAGGCAATCCGCCCGGGCGTCTCGTATACCGGCTCATGTCGGCCAACGCCTGGACGTGGTTGCGACTGTTCTGCAGCCCGATCCCGATGACGCTCATCATCATGGACCGGATCCTAGCCGCGTGCGTGAGCTTCGTGCTCATCGGACTCACCGACCTGTTCGACGGCTGGTTCGCCCGCGACAAGTACCAGGTCACCGAATGGGGCAAGTGGTTCGAAACGCGGGTCGATTGGGTGTACCTGTTACTCACTTTCATCGGCGTCTTCGTCCGGTATCCCGACATGCGATCGTCCATGGTCGTGGCCGGCGCGCTCGAGATCGTACGTGCGACCGGTGGCACGCATCTGCGTCGAGCAGGCTACAACCCCGACCCCAACAAGTCCGGAAGATGGAAGATGCCGTTCATCATCGGCGGCATCGGCTTCCGATTCATCCATGATCTCGTCACCGACATCCCATCGGTCCCGGCGACCCTCGCCACCCCGATCCTGCTCGCCTGCTACGCGTGCATGATGACGGGTATCGTCCTGTCTGCGTACTCGCTTCTCATGCACTGGTGCGCCTATCGTGCGTGGAAACGAAATAAGAGCGCCGAGTAAGGAGGATCTCGGCGCTTTTTGATAATCATAAAATCGTCACAACGTGCAAGCGACGATCAGGGTGCCGAGCTTTGCTCGGCGGGACCCTAGCGAAGCGAGTAGTTGTGACACCTTGCAAGGGAAAAAGTCGCCGGCGCGCCTTAGCCGCTTTGGCGACGGCGCGATGCGTCGAAGGCGTCGAGCGGTGGAAAGCACATGAACTACTTCATGTGCGAACCGCGAGACGGGCGCTGCGATGCTGCATCAGCAGCCGCGCCCCATCAAAAAATTAATGTCCCTTCGAAATACTATTACTGACCAACTACGATCCCTTTGCTTGTGGCTGTGGGATCATCGGTGAGGTCGGTCGTCACCGGATCGTGCGTCGCCTTCACGGTCGCGCCGGTAAACCCATCGGTCGCCGAGAACGTGGTGGCCCCGAGCAATTGCACTGCCGTGCCGACGTCGCTCAAGCCAGGCGTCACCGACAGCTCGAACGATACGGTCACCGCCGCACTACCTTGCCCCACACCGGCAGGGAGACGATTGAGCGTCCAGGTGATCTGGCGCTGTGTCGTGTCGAACGACACGCTCCCCGCGCTTGCCGCTACGTTCTTGCCCGTCCAGAACACCGTCGAGGGCACCGACGCCGTCACAGTCATCGTGCTCAGGTCGTTTGTCGAATTGGTAGCCGACCAGACGACGCGGTAGGTCGTCGTCTTACCCACGGTCGGGGGCAGCGGACCGGCGCCAAGCGTTGCACCCTGCGCGTCATAGTAACGCGCCACCACCGCGAGCGTTGGGTTCGAATTGATCTTGACCGTCATCGCATCGGACATCGCCTTGATTGACGAGTCTGCACTGGCGCCGCTACTGGCAGCGATCGATGCCTGCACGTTGAGCTGTGGCCCTGTCTCGTTCTTAGCGGCCGTCGGCGACGCAGGCACCTTCAAAGTAAATCGAACCGTACCGGTGGTACCTGGGTCGATCGAGGCGAGGGTCGGGACTTTCTTGACGTCCCATGAGACTTTGCCGTCCTTTATGACGGCGCCATAATCATCGACGAACGTCGCCGCATCGAACGCACTACCACTCAATGTTACGCTCACCGTGGCATTAGTGATCTCGAGGTCGCTCGCATTGGTATAGCCAACCTCGATTGCGAGCTGATCGCCGGGATTTGCAGCGACTACCGGGCCTTTGTCCTTGTTGACGGTAACCTGAAGGTTGAGCGTTGAATCTATTAGTTGGACCACTGTGGTCGTTTCGACCTGTCGCTCGAACGCTGTCCCCTGTTTGAGTTCAGCATCGAACGTCAACTGCTGCGCATCGCCGACACTTCCGTTGAACGACCCGTTGATGGTGATGGTTCCCTTTGCGCCGCTCTTCAACGCATCGACTGCCCACACATTATTCCCATCACGCGGCTTCGGATCGCTCGATTTCACGGTAAAGCCATCGGGGAGCGTCGCTACGAGACGAAGATCATTTAGCGTATTCGACGACGTGTTCGTGTAGGTCAGCATGTACTGCACGGTCGATCCCGGACTTGCCTGCGAGGGGCCTTTGAGGTCGAGCGTGACGGTCGATGACGCGATCGTCGCCGAGCCGCTCGCCTTGGCCGCGAAATCATAGTTGAAATTGGCCGGCCGGTACGTGACAGACGCGTTGAACGTCACGACGCTACCGACCTCACCGGTGATGGCGCCAGTAACCGACACGACCTTCTTCCCATGCGCGGGGATATCACCGATTTCCCACAGCGTGTTGTTCGCATCAGATGCCGCGGGATCGCTCTTCGTGTACGACCACCCGTCCGGCGCCGACACCGACAGCTCGACGTTACGAATACCCACCGTCTCGTCGTTCGTGATCGTGAAGAGGTACGTCGCGGGTGCGGCGGACGTCACCGAGCTCGGCGCCGTGATGCCGAGGTTCACGCTCTGCTCGTTGAAATGGCTGCTCTTATTGAACGTGTAAAAACCGGCGAGCGTCGATGCGACGAGCACGAGGAGTATTCCAAGGGTGATGAGAAGACGTTTCGGCAATTTCCGTTCCTTCGAGCGCTCGAACGTCTTCAATGGCGGTTCATCCTCCTGATCGCCGTCGTTCCGATAGATCTCGTCGATGATGGCGTTCGATGCCTCGGCCTCGTCTTTCTTTTGACGCGCGCGCGCCGAACGTGGGCTGCCATTTGATCGTGCCATAGCTCTCATGAGTATAGCAGAAAACACGCTATCGGACAGCGCGTGTCGCGTACGAGAAAAACTTCGCGGCTGGTATGTCGCTGTCGGCGATGAAGCGGAGCTGCTTCAGGGCGAGATCGACGCATTCGCGCGACGTCCGTACTGTGCAACGGATCCGCTTGACCAACCTCACGTCGCCCGTAAGTAGCACCTCGATCAATCGGCTGGCAGGTGTGATCTTGCCATGGTGGGACGACGGCGCGTAGCCCGCGATTGCGATGAGGTTCCACAGGCCGTATCCGACCGCGAGGAACAACTGTCGGTTCGTCCGGCTTCGCGCGACCAGTGCGAACGCTTCACGCACCCTTTTCAGCAATAACGTCTCATCATGCCACCCGTGGATCACGGCATCGAGCGACGCCGCGATAAAACCCGCTGCCGCGAGGTGGGGAAGCGATGCGTGCAGCGCGGTGTACGGATCGCGGATGGCACTACCGGTGACCTGCTCACCGTTCCGTCCGCGGACGGTCGTGACCTCGACGAACGTCAGCGGTTCGAGCGAGCCCGCGAGCTTGCTCTCGAACTTCTGGGTCCCACGCGCGCGGAACTCGTGCTTCCCGTCGGCGCAGAACAGCGTGATGCGTCGGTCGTTCGTGCCGACGTTGCGACGATTCAGGATGATGCCGATGTGCCGATGGAGGTTCGCCATGCCACTTAGTGACACGCGCCTGAACCGGAATCTTGGAACGATGCACCGTCGATTGGTAGGAATTGCCAATCGTACCCTGCTGGATGCAATGCGAGTTTCAGGACGCCGAACGAGGTGTTATCGCGCGCCTGACTCGTCGATAGTACGTGGATGAAGTTATAATGGTTCGTCCCACCCGTCCCGACGACGAACTCGCGCGTGCCGACGGACGACGCGTTACCGTTCTCATCCATTGGCGCGAACCGCTCGTACAAATGGTCGTGACCGTTCAGCACCACGTCGACACCGCCATTAATTGCGGTCTGCCACATGGTTTGCATCGATTCGTTGCTCCCATGCAGACCAGAACTGAACCGCGGGACGTGCCAGTATGCAAGCGTGCAGGATGTGGGATGCGCGGCGAGATCGGTCTGTAGCCACTTCACCTCAGGAGAGTCCGCGCCGCAACCGCCGATATCCGAACAATTGCTGTTGAGCGCAACCACATGCCACGTGCCAAGTTCGTAGCTATAATATCCTTTCGATGGGTCGCCCGCGGCTTCGCCAAAATAACTGAAATACGCGCTTGCATTCTTTGTAAGAGATTCATGGTTCCCCGGGACCGGCCTCGTACGATCGCGATATTGTCCCCACGTCGGACCGTAGCAATCCTTGAAATTTGCAGCACTTCCTATCGGATATGCCTCATCACCTAACGCGAGGACCGTACCCTCGGTCCGCCCCAAGATCGCGGCAGTCGCCGCACTCCCCTTGATCCCGCAGGTCGCGATGTCACCCGCAGCGAGCACGACCGGGTCGTTCGAGGGCGCGGCGTTAACGTTCGCCACGTTGACCGCGTTAACCTGGACCATACCACCAACGCTCACGGGCCGCACATGGTACTGACGCCACGCCCATGCGCTCGCAACCGCAAGAACAATGACGATACTGCCGATTAAAAATAATCTTATCCGATTACTCATAGCACGATTTCTACGATACCTTTATCGGCGTTTACTTCCACGGCTTCACCGTTGTGAAACACACCGGTCGCACGTTGAGTTCCCACGATGCACGGCTTCTTCAGCTCACGCGCGATGATGGCGGCGTGCGACAACATGCCACCCCGATCGGTCACGATCGCGGATGCCACTTTCATGTACG
>CAINXF010000201.1 GCA_903854795.1 Candidatus Kerfeldbacteria bacterium | reverse complement strand
ATGATCGTCACGCCGGCGATGCGTGGGACCCGCACGCGATCGAGACGACGTACCAGCGGCGAGATCGTCGCGGCAAGCACCATCGAGAGGAAGATGAGGATGATGATGTCCCGCAGTATCCACAGTATCAAGAGGATGAACGTGATCGCCAGGAATCTCACGAAGGTCGCGAGCGAGATATGGGCCGAAATGTACCTGGGATTTTCCATGCCTCTTATTGTAGCGTATGCACGAGTTTACGGAAGTCCACGTCCGAACGATACGGGCCGAGGAGTGCCAGGTTGATGTGATTCTTTCGGATGACGTCCTTCGCCACCGCCTGGACCTCTGCCGCCGTCACCTTCATGAGCTTCGCGATCTTCTGCTCGGGCGTCTCGATCTTCCCCTGCATGAGCTGCTGCTTCGCGACCCAATCGGCGATTTCTTCTGAATCTTCAAGGCCAAGTAATATCTTGCCGCGCAAAAAATCCTTCGCGCGCTTGAGTTCTTCCTCGGGAATTCGCTCATCGCGGACCAACTTCAACTCATCCCAAATCTTTCTGATCGCGTCGTGGATCCTCGTCTTATCGAGTCCCGCGCGCACCATGAAATAACCGGTGTCCTGGAAGACACCGCGTGAGGAACTGATAAAATAGCACAGGCCGAGCCGTTCCCTGATGCGGATGAAGAGCCGTGAGCTCATGTTCCCGCCGAGCACGATCGAGAGAAGCGACAACGCGGGCAACCGCGGATCATCGTACGGATAGGCCGGAAAGCCGAGCCCCATCTGGATCTGCTCGGTTGCATGGAACTTGACCCTCACAGCGGGTTGCGACTGCTTCGAGACGAAACGGTCGATCTTCGCGGAGCGCCGCGGTCCCTTCGCCGCGCCGAAATACTTTGCGACCATCGTGCGTGCCGTTGGTGCCTTGAAGTTCCCAGCGATTGTCAACAACAAGTTGTTCGGCGAGTAATGTTTCGCCTTGTAAGCCAGCAGCTGCGCGCGAGTCACGTTCCTGATGTTCTCGCGCGGTCCGGGGATCGTCATGCCAAGACTGCTACCCTTAAAGATGAGCTCTTCGAAGATCTCCTCGAACAGCATCATCGGGTTATCCTCATACATATTGATCTCCTCGACGATGACACCGCGCTCGCGCTCGATCTCCTTCGGATCGAACAGCGACCGGTACAGCATGTCCGAGAGTATGTCGAGGGCGAGTTCGAGCTTGTCCGCGCTGACCTTCACGTAGTAGCCGGTGTGATCCTTACCGGTGAACGCGTTGTACTCGGCACCGACGCCGTCGAGTTCCTTCGACACCTCGAGCGTCGAGGGGCGCGTCGTCGTGCCCTTGAAGAACAGGTGCTCGATGAAGTGCGACGAGCCGTTGATTGCCGGTTGCTCGTGGCGCGAACCTACCGGGAACAGTATCAGCACGGTCACCGCCTTCGTTTCCTTAAGCGGTGCGAACAGCACTTTCGTGCCATTCCGTAGGGTGAACTTGTGTGAGATCATATGTGTCATTGTAGCACGATTACCAGCCGCCTCCGCCGCCACCACCGAACCCCCCGCCCGAGAACCCCCCGCCACCGAACCCTGACTTTCCTGATGCGGCCGGGGGCGCGAACGACCGCGTGAACGAGTTCGTCATGCCATTGAGCGACGTCCACAGCACCATCGAGTTGAAGGTGCTGCCGTAGGTCCCGTGATACCACTGCGGTGGCTGACGATTGAGCCCGGCGAGCGCTTTGCTCCACTTGTCCGCGACGCCGAACGCGATGGCATACGGCAAATATCGCTCGAATATGTTCTGTTTTTCCTGCCACTGGAGACGATACTTTTCTGCCGTTTCGAGGAACAACTTGAATCCACGTGCGTGCCATCTGGCCTCGACGCCGAGCGATGTCCGTTTCGGCATGAACCACGCGAACGCGATCATGCCCGCACCTATCAAGACACCGGCAAATACATTAATAAAACAGAAGAGCACGGCCACGGCGGTGACACCGACGCCCGCAATGAAATTCCCCAATCTCACCGATGACGGGTTCGCGACGAACAGATTCTGTTCAACCATATCTTTATACAACGATGCGTTGAGACGCTGTACGTCGAGATAAAATGTGCCTTTCAATTCGGAAACCTTCACTCTGATTGCTCCTTTGTTGTCAGCCCTTGAGGACGGATCCCGTCATTCTTTCGGTGCATTGCGTCTGGAAGAGGAGGAACAAGAGGAGGATGGGGCCGATGCTCAGTACCGCGCATGCGGT
>CAINXF010000200.1 GCA_903854795.1 Candidatus Kerfeldbacteria bacterium | reverse complement strand
TGTATCAAAAAGAGGGAACCTTCTGGTTCCCTCTTGCTTGACTTATCGTTATATTCCGCGCGCGGTGATCGCGTCGCCGATGCGCTTCGTCGCGACGATCCACGCGGCCGTTCGGAGGTCGGTACCGTAGGTGTCGTGTGCCTTCCAGACCGCGTCGAACGCGCGCTCCATCGTCTCCTTGAGCTCGGTTGTGAACTTCTTCTCGGTCCAGTACGAGTTCGTGATGTTCTGCACCCACTCGAAGTACGAGCCAGCAACGCCGCCCGCGTTCGCGAGGATGTCAGGGGCGACGACGATGTTCTTCCTGTGGAGCTTCGCGTCCGCGTCGGGCGTCACACCGCCGTTCGACATCTCGAGGACGATCGAGGCCTTTATCTTACCGGCGTTCTTTTCGGTGATCGCGTTCTCGAGCGCCGCGGGGACCAGGACGTCCACCGAGAGCGCAAGGAGCTGCTCGTTCGTGACCGCGCGGTACTTCTTCGCGTCGGTGACGTTGCCGTACGTCGCGGTGATGCCGCCGTGTTCCTTCTTGCCCTTCATGATCACGTCGGGGTCCATACCCTTCTTTGCGACGTCCATGATGCCACCGTGCGAATCGGACGCGGCGACAACCTTGTAGCCCGCTTCATGCAACAGCTTCGCCATGAAGTAGCCGACGTTGCCGTAGCCTTGGACGGCCACCGTGGTCTGCGACGGTTTCTTCTTAAGCTTTCCCATAAGCTGGTTCAGGACGAAGAGTCCGCCAAGACCGGTCGAGTACTCGCGGCCAAGCGCGCCGCCGATCGTGAGCGGCTTGCCGGTGAACGTGCCAGGTTGCCACTTACCGGTCAACTTGCTGTACTCGTCGACCATCCATCCCATGATCTGCGGCGTCGTATAGACGTCCGGCGCGGGTACGTCGACCTCGGGACCGATGTTCTTGTAGAGCGATTTGACCCATCCACGTGACAACGCCTCGAGTTCGCGTGGTGACAACGACTTCGCGTCGACCGTGACGCCGCCCTTACCGCCGCCGAACGGGATGTCGACCGTCGCGCACTTGATCGCCATCCAGAACGCGAGTGCCTTCACTTCGGCGAGGTTGGTCTTCGGATGGAAGCGGATGCCGCCCTTGAACGGACCACGCGCATCGTTGTACTGGACGCGATACCCTTCGAACACCTTCACAGTGCCATCATCCATACGGACGGGAATGCTGACCTCGATGATACGCTGGGGGCGTTTCAGGATCTCGAGAACGTCCGCCGGGATCTTGCCGAGCGTGGCGGCGTGCTCGAGTTGTTGCAACGCGTGATGGAACGGGTTTTGGTTTGCCATAGTGATAAGTTAGTACGTAATTATTGAAAGTATATTACCGATTCAATTTCTTTTCAGCTTCGAGGCCGTCCCCCAATCGATCGATCCGCCCTGCCGGACATGGCCGCGTGCCTGGAGGTGGCTGAACACCGCGAGGGCGGCCTTCGCCCCTTCGCCCGCGGAGATTACGATCTGTTTCTGTTCGACCGTCGTGACGTCGCCCGCCGCGAAGATGCCTGGGATGTCCGTCGCGTTGGCGCCGGTGACGACGATCTGCCGTTTCCCGTCCAATGCGACCAAATCCTTCAGGAACGACACGTCGACGGAGAATCCGATCTCAACGAAGACGGCGCTCACCTCGAGCGTCTGCTCGACGTTCTGCGCGTCATCCATCACCACGCCGGTAACACCCGAATCGCCGACGATCTTCTTGACCTTCACGCTCGGATACACGGTGATGTTCTTCGTAGCAACGACGCGGTCGATCATGACCTTCTCGCCGC
>CAINXF010000199.1 GCA_903854795.1 Candidatus Kerfeldbacteria bacterium | reverse complement strand
TGGACCCTGATCTGGTGGGTACGGCCAGTCTCGATCGTTACCCGGAGCAATGCGTTGTTTTTGACCTTCCTATCGATCTCATAGTGTGTTACGGCGTCGCGACCCTCACCTGTGGTCGGGCGTGCGGTCATTTTGCCATGCATACGTTTCGAGCGGTCGATCCGAAGTTCGATCGTCCCGGACTCGTTGCGGGGAATGCCATGCACCAACGCGAGGTATTCCTTTTTGACGGCGCGGTCCTTGAACTGCTGTTTCAGGTTATTGAACGATGCCTGCGTCTTCGCGATGACCATGGCGCCTGACACGTCACGGTCGAGCCGATGGACGATGCCGGGTCGGATCGCGGGATCATCCCCTACCGTCACGATCATCGGGACGTGGGTCCGGAGCCAATCGACGAGCGTGGGGGCGTGCGTACCAATGCCGGGATGGACCGTGAGGCCAGAGGGTTTGTTGATGACGAGCACGGAATCGTTCTCGAAGAGTATCGTGGGCGTTGGAACGTAGGCAGGTGCTGAAAGTGGTGGATGTATGACGACCTCCTCATGTATCGCGATGCGGTCGCCTGCGCGTAGGGCGCGGTGTGCCGTCGTCGGCTTGCCATTGAGTATGATCGATCCGTTCGTGATCATTTTTTGGATCGCGCCTCGTGACATGCCCGAAAGTTGGCCGACGAGGAATACGTCGATCCTGCCGCCGACGTCAGTTACGGTGATGATTATCTCACGCGGCATATGTCGCTGTTATGAACTTGATTGCTTGATCGTGCGTGCGCACTGTGCCGTCGAGTTGCGCATCACGCAGCGCCTCGATGGCGTCACCGATCGTTTTTCCTGATGTGATGTTGAGCAGTTCCATGATCTCCGTACTCGTGAGGAGCGTCGATGGTGATCGATCTCGGTATCCACGTTTCTCGATTTCCTTGATCCGTTTCTGCAGATCGAAAAATCCTTGGATCTCATGGAAACGATGCTTTTTTTTGAGCTCCTCGGGACGAAGCGAAGCGCGGGCGTCCGCCCAGACGAGCTGTTGGAGAAGTTCGCCGCGTCCGTCAGTGGCGAGGAATATCCGCTCGACCGTGGATGGACGCATCGAATCGAGGTTCATGACGTCGTCGTGGTGTTCGATCATCCATACGAGGAGCGGACAGTCGATTGCGCCCGTGCTCGCTAATTTGAGCCGTGTACAGAGCTTCTCCGCCATAACGGCGCCACGGGGCGTGTGGCCTTCGAATCGTATTTGTCGTACGCCGTTTCGTTCATCGTTCGTCGCGGTCGGAGGTTTACCGATGTCGTGCAGGAGTGTCGCAAGCGCTACCTGTGCGGACGGATGGATGCCGAATTGACGTTCGAACGAAGGGTCTGCAATCGCTTCGAGCGCGAGGTGGGTGTGTGCCCAGACGTCGCCTTCGGCGTGGAACGCTTCCGGTTGTGTACAGCCGCGCAGCGCTTCGAGTTCGGGCATGAGCGTGTTCGTAATACCGCTGTCGAGGAGTACATCGAGCATGCGCGCAGGTGCCGCAACGAATCCAGCGACGAGTTCATGTGCAATCACCTCGCGTGGCGTTACGAATTCGTCGTTAAGAAGCGACAATTTGTTGCGGATTCCCTCGGTGGTGTCGGGGTCGATAGTGAAACCGAGTTGTGCGGCGAACCTGACGGCACGGAGCATGCGTGTGGCGTCTTCTTGGAACCGTTCTACCGGGATGCCGACGCAACGGATGATGCGGCGCTCGACGTCATCACGGCCGCCATACGGATCGATAAGGTCATGCGTCGTGATGTTCCACGCCATGGCATTGATCGTGAAATCGCGGCGGGACAGGTCTTCCTCGATCGGCAGGTTCGGGTCTGCTCGTACCTCGACGTCGCGGTACCGGCCGGTCCCGAAGCTCGCGTCGATGCGCGGGAGCGCGATATCGATACGTGTGCGGTCCGGCAGCGTGATCCTGATCACCGCAAAGCGTCGGCCAACGACGTCGACCCTGCCGATGCCGGCGAGCAACTGCTCGACCTCAGGGAGCGGTATACCACTGATCACGATGTCGATGTCGGAGATCGGCCGGTCCATGAACGCATCACGGATCGCGCCGCCGACGACGTATGCGGTCGCTCCGGTACCTTTGAGGGCCGAGGAAATGGCTTGAATCGCCGAATTTTTCGTCAATGAAGGTATATGCATAGCAATATGTGCGCCCAAAGTATAGCATGGGCGCTGTGTGCTGTTTCCCTCGAATACAACGACAAGACCGTCGGTTCCGTTCCATGCGGCGTACCGACGATACGAGACCCTCGACTCGTGGTGGGCGATAGAGGAGTCGAACCCCGTATAATCGGCTTCGCCGATTTACGGGGCAGGCCTCTGACTTGTATGTGTTTCTGCTGGTGGGTCCGAGAGGAGTCGAACCTCTGACCTCCACAATGTCAATGTGGCGCTCTAACCAACTGAGCTACGAACCCAGAGACCCACCAGCAGAAACACATCAGATTTTAACCAACTGTCTGCCCGCCGAAGCGGATGCGTAGGCGGAAGCTAACCGTCCCCATGAGACGAGGATTGATGCGTGTTGTGACGGTGCTTCAGGAGGGTAGCACGATATCACGCCACATTCAACTCTCTTGACCACGTTGCCGCTAAAGTTCTATGTGGGACGGTCAAAATCAAACCGCTGTACGTAGATTGATATCTCGGAAAAATTCTTGAGCGGTATGAAATCGATCGGCACAATCTCGTGTTCGATGTCCTTGATTTTCATGTATTGGTCCGGCGAAAGAACGAGATCATAGAAGTCGTCGCCACGTCGCTCGAGCACGCCGAAACCAGTCCAGAATTTTGTTCGGGACGATTTCGTCGTTCCCAGGGGAACACAATTCCGGATCTTGTTGCTGAAAATGACGACCTTGTCCTCACCGCGCACGAATTCCTTCCGTTTCGAAACGAAGCAGGTCGCATCGTGGAGCACGGTCGCATGGCGGATCATCTCATGTTTCTCCGCGTCGGAAAGACCGGTCAGATCTCGCAGGCCGTCCCACCGGATGTTGAGCGCCGATGATTTCTCCTTTTCAGCGAGTAGCGCTGGATCGAGCGATGCGAACTCCTTCTCGAATTGTTCGATGTTCGCCGCCAGTTCGGATTCATAAACCCTCCGATCGGGATAAAAATCGCGAACGCGCCGGAGTTCGACGGTAACATTGGTTGGGAAATACATACGAAACGCATCGAGGAGTATATTGAACGACGATGCGTAAGATTCTTGGTTCGCGTCAGGGATGTTGTTCATCCGCTCGATGATTATATCGTCGGAGCAGAACGAGAGGAGGACACCAGGTGTGTAGGCTGCGGCGATCGGCGCGAGGTAGGTCAGGTAATACGCGATCGTGAAGAATTCCGCCCAATCTACCTCAGGAGCGGTCTGAAGTCGCCATAGTTTGTATCCCCCGAAAGGAAACGTGAATTTGAGCGGCGCATTCGCGTGCACATTTAGGTCGATCGCCTTTCTTATCCGTTGCTGAGTGTCGTCATCGATGGACCATTTTCTGAATTTTTTTGAGACGATCTGTTTGAATAGAAATTCAGAAAGACCAAGTTCGCCCCTTTCGTCGTCAGATAGGTCGTACTTGGAACATCGTTCGAGACGATTACGGAGATAGCCTGCAGCGTCGATCATGCAACTTACGATTATTAACCATTTCGAGTTCTCCAACGTGCGCAGTGGTCGGTCCGCCTGGACTCTCCCGCGGAGCGGGATCCCGCCTTCCTAGAATTATTAGATCAAGGTGGCGGGAGAACCAATAGCTCCGTACCGCCCATCATGTGCCTTCCTTGTGTGTCGGGCAGGTGAGATGGATTATCGCTTGTGGTCGGCCCGCCAGGACTCGAACCTGGGACCAATCGTGTATAAGACGACCGCTCTACCAACTGAGCTACGGGCCGGCCACAAGTGACTTCCTACCCGTGCGATGCAAAGGGTAGTCGGGATTTCGCGCATTGTCAAAGGCGGCGGCCACCGCGGTCGGTGGCGCCGCGTGGTGAATGGGCGTTACTTTTTTATCTGAACCGACCCGTCTTTCACGAACTCCTCGCCAAGCACGGTATCCACGCCGACGAGTTCAAAGGCGGCGGGAAGCCCGCTGCGGAGCAATAGAAAATGAACAACTGACAACCGAGAACCGACCAATCCC
>CAINXF010000198.1 GCA_903854795.1 Candidatus Kerfeldbacteria bacterium | reverse complement strand
GGAATAGTCGGGACGGAGACCCTTCAAAGAGCCTCGACTTAAGAACTTTACATGGACGAAACGACGAAGAAGCCCGAAACCCCGACGCAACGCAGTATGTTCGCGCAGGCATTGGGGTTCGCCTGGGACTTCGGCGCGGCGATCGCGCTCCCGCTGGTCGCGTTCGGGATCGGCGGCCGCTGGCTCGATAGACACTTCGGCACGAGCCCGTGGTTCCTCCTCGGGGGACTACTGTTCTCGGTCGGCACCTCGATCACGATCCTCGTCCTCCGTCTCGGGAAAATCATTGAGAAAATAACGAAGAAGTAACCACCGCATGAGCGCAGAAGGTATCACAGTATCGCTTGCCGCAGAACCGATAGGTCACATCGGTTCGTTCCCCGTGACCAACACGCTCATCATGTCGCTGATCAGCTCGCTCGCGCTCGTGGTGATCGCGCTGAAGCTTTCGCGGAAGGTCAAACTCATACCAAAAGGCCTGCAGAACGTCGCGGAGTTCCTGATGGAAGCCGCGCTGAACCTCATGGACACGATCACCGGCGACCGTGTGCAGTCAATCCGGTTCTTTCCGCTCGTCTTTACATTCTTTATCTTTATCCTCACCTCGAACTGGTTCGGGATCCTGCCCGGCATCGGCTCGATCACCGTGAAGACGCTCGAGCACGGCGAGAGCGTGTTCGTGCCGCTCCTGCGATCGACGAACGCGGATTTGAACGTCACCGTCGCGCTGTCGCTCATCTCGTTCTTCGCCGTCGAGTTCTTCGGCATCGTCACGATCTCGTTCTTCAAGTACATGAAGAAGTTCATCAACATTAACAAGAACCCGATCTTCACGTTCGTCGGTTTCATCGAGCTCATCTCCGAGTTCTCGCGGCTCATTTCGCTGTCGTTCCGGTTGTTCGGCAACGTCTTCGCCGGCGAGGTGCTCCTCATCGTCATCTCGTACCTCATGCCCTTCATCCTCCCGTTGCCGTTCCTGTTCATCGAGCTGTTCGTCGGACTGATCCAGGCGTTCATCTTCGCCATCCTCACGCTCGTCTTCCTTAAGGTCGCGACGACCGACATGGAACACGGGCATTAACTTCACTTATCAAGCTTTTAGCAATTAGTAGTAAAGGAAACAGCATATGTCACCAGATGTAGCAAAAGTGTTCGCTGCGGCGCTCGCAATCGGACTTGGCGGATTCGGTCCGGCGCTCGCAATCGGCATGGTCGCCTCGAAGGCGATGGAAGCGATCGGTCGGAACCCGGAAGCAGCCGGTAAGGTGCAGGTCCCGATGTTGATCGCCGCAGGTTTCGCGGAAGCAATCGCGATCTACGCGCTTGTCGTCGCCCTCATCATCAAGTTTGTATAGGAAGACGATTGACCTGTAACAATTGACATTTGACTGATCCGTCAAGCGTCAAAGGTCAATTGTCAACTGTACCCACATGACAGAACTATTCAACAAACTCGGCATCGACTGGAAGCTGCTCATCGCGCAGATCATCAACTTCGCCATCCTGTTCTGGGTGCTGAAGCGGTATGCGTACAAGCCGATCCTCGGCATGCTGAAGAAGCGTTCCGACACGATCGAGAAGGGGATGAAGGACGCGAAGACGATCGAGGAACGCCTTGCCGCGCTCGAAGGCGAGAAGGGCACAATCATCGCCGACGCGCAGGCGCAGGCCCACACGATCGTCGAAACGGCCTCGAAGGACGCCGTCGCGTTCTCGACACGTGCGCGCGACGAAGCGAAGGCCGAGACCGCCATGCTCATCGCCACCGCGAAGAAGGACGTCGAGCGGATGAAGGACTCGATCGTGGCCGACGCGAAAGCGGAGATCGCTGACCTCGTCGTCGCCAGCACGGAGAAGATCATCCGCGTCAAATTGAACGCGGCCTCGGAAAAGGAACTTATCAGTGACGCCCTGCGGCGCGCGAAGGAGTAGGCATGGGACGGTTCGATGACTACACCGCCGACCTGCTCCGGAACGCCGATATCCAGCGGCTCGCCCGGCGCGGCGCTCACCACTTTAGTATCAACCGGCTTGAGCACTCGCTCGCGGCCGCGAAGCTCTCGTACGTCACGGCACGGCTATTGAACGCCGATGCACGCGTCTGTGCCAGGGCCGGCGTGCTCCATGACTGGTTCTTCGAGAACCGCGACGAGCACCAGAACCGCGCCGGTGCGAACATCCACCACTACAAGATCTCCGCCGCCAACGCGCGCGGTATCGGGGAAAGCGAGGCGGTCATACAGGCCATCGAGACCCACATGTGGCTGTACGTGCGTGGCAAGCCGCGGACGAAGGAAGCGTGGATCCTCTGGATGGCTGATAACATCGTCTGGTTGACCGACGGTGCGTGGAGCCTCGCCAGATTTTTCAAGAAGAGAGTGAACAACTTTATGTACGGGTCCATGACCCGGCAGGAGCCCAATGCGTCTTAGTCCCCGACAACTCGCCACGGCGTTCGTCGAACTCGCGGTCGCCACGCCGGAGTCGAAGATCGATGCGTTGACGAAACGCTTCATCGCGTTGCTCTCGCGACGTCGCCAACGTAAGCTGCTCCCTGCGATCATGCGTATGGTGGCCGCAGACCTCAGCGCGCGTGAGGGGATCGTACCGGTGACCGTGACGACCGCGGCCGCGGTCGACGTCGCAACGCTCCGTGAGGCCCTCGGCGCGCATGCCGACATCTCCGCACGCGTCGAACCGTCGATTATTGCCGGTGCCGTCATCGAGCACGGCGATGAACGCATCGACGCCTCCGTCCGCACCCGTCTTTCACAATTGAAATCGAAACTTTCTCATTAGCACACCCACCGTATGACCACGAAGCACAAGGACCTCATCATCGAATCGCTCCGCAAGGAGATCGAAGGATTCTCAGCCGACCCCTCGGTCGACCACGTCGGCCACGTGACCGAAGTCGGTGACGGCATCGCACGACTGACTGGTCTCGGCAAGGTTCGGATGTCCGAGATGGTCGAGTTCCCGAACGGCGCGTTGGGCGTCGTCTTGAACCTCGAAGAGGACAGCGTCGGCGTCATGGTCCTCGGCGACATCACCTCGATCCGCGAGGGCGACACGGTCAAATCGACCGGCCGCATCTTCGACGTACCGGTCGGCGACGGGATGGTCGGCCGCGTGGTCAACCCGCTCGGCGAACCGCTCGACGGCAAAGGCCCAATCGTGACGAAGGACCGCTACCCGATCGAGAAGATCGCACCGGGCGTCATCGTCCGTAAAGGCGTCGACACACCGGTCCAAACCGGCGTCAAGGCGATCGACGCATTGATCCCGATCGGCCGCGGTCAGCGTGAGCTCATCATCGGCGATCGACAGACCGGAAAGACCGCGATCGCCATCGATACGATCATCAACCAGAAGGGCAAGGACCTTGTCTGCATCTACGTCGCGATCGGCCAGAAGGAATCGAAGGTCGCTCGCATCGTCGCCAAGCTCGAGGAACACGGCGCGCTTGCGCACACAATCGTGGTTCTCGCAGGCGCTTCTGATCCAGCATCGCTCTCCTACATCGCGCCATACGCGGGTTGTGCGATGGGCGAGTACTTCATGGACAAGGGTAAGGATGCGTTGATCATTTATGATGACCTCTCGAAGCACGCATGGGCATATCGACAAGTGTCGCTCCTCCTCCGTCGGCCACCAGGACGTGAGGCATATCCCGGCGACATCTTCTATCTCCATTCCCGCCTCCTCGAACGCGCTGCAAAAATGGACGATCCCCAAGGTGGCGGATCGTTAACGGCCATCCCGGTCATCGAGACGCAGGCAGGCGACGTGTCGGCCTACATCCCGACGAACGTGATTTCGATCACGGACGGCCAGATCTACCTCGAGAGCGATCTCTTTTACCAGGGCCAACGGCCGGCGTTGAACGTCGGTTTGTCGGTGTCCCGTGTCGGCTCGAAGGCACAGACGAAGGCGATGAAGAAGGTCGCGGGTAAGCTCCGGCTCGACCTTGCACAGTACCGCGAGCTCGCGGCATTCGCGCAGTTCGGTTCAGATCTCGACGAGGCTACCAGGACGCAGCTCGAACGCGGAAAGCGGACGAGCGAGGTGCTGAAGCAAGGACAGTTCAGACCGGCCCCTGTGGAACATCAGGTCGTCATCCTTTATGCTGTCACCAATGGATTCCTTGATACCGTCTCGGTCGAGCGAATTGAGGAGTTCGAAGAGCAACTTCGGCATTTTATGGAAACGACCGGACAGACGACGCTCAGCGAGATCGAAACCTCGAAAGACCTTACGCCCGAGACCGAAGAGACGCTTACAAAGCATCTGACCACATTCGTAACTCAATTCACCAGTGGCACAAAGTAGCATCACTGATAACACGACGAGCGATATCGGTCGTCAGCTGACGGTCGATGTGGCGACGATGGCGCTGACGTTGCCGGTGGTCGCGCGCGAGGTGTTTTCAACGGTGGTGGTCCCGTTCGTATACGGCGCATTGCTCATTTTCGTCGTGCTCTTCCTCATCCCGTTCAGGAATGTGTGGATCGCCGCCGAGAGGAGTTCACCTGGGTTGTCGGCTCTGCGTATACTACTTATCTGTGCCGCCGTCGCTGACCTCATGCTGCCCGGATTCAGGACCGTCGAGGTGTTAAGTCTGCGCTGGATCCTTATGACGTTCGTCGCGGTCCTATCGCTCCTCGTGCTCGCCGTCGATATTCGTAAAGCGCTTTCGTCTCACTAACGACCATATGGCAAGCTCTACTCGAGAAATCAAACGACGTATTCGATCGGTCACTAGCACCAAGAAGGTGACGAAGGCCATGGAAATGGTGTCGTCCGCGAAGATGCGGAAGACCGTCCAAGCCGTGCTCGCGACCCGCGCCTACGCACACCGCGCATGGGATGTGCTCGTGAACCTCAGCGCAGCGACCAACCCCGACGTCCACCCGTTGTTGCGTCACCGTACCGGCGGACGGATTGGCCTCGTCCTT
>CAINXF010000197.1 GCA_903854795.1 Candidatus Kerfeldbacteria bacterium | reverse complement strand
ACGCCACGCCGGCGTAGTAATGAGGATCATTTTCATCGTTCCAAGATAATAGATTTTTGTTTTTGGTGGAATCGTCATCAGGTCACCTGCGGCAACCTTGTGCGGCTCACCGTTCAGGTAAAACGTTCCGCTTCCCTCAATAACATAATAAATGAACGTACTCGCCGTATCATAAAATTCCTCAAAATGTCCTTCCTTCACCTCAACGTAAACAAATCCAGTCTCAGGACCAATTTCTGGATACACCCAGAGATCAATGCCGAACTTGTGTTTTTGGTACGCCTGTTCGCGAGATGTCTTCATGTTACTCCTCGTGCGGCTTCTCCAACTGCATTGGCTCGATGTCGCTCTCGGCCTCGGAGATCTTCACGACGTCCTTGTCGATCTTCTTGAACTCCTTGTAGGCCGCGTTGTAATGGCCGACGGTCGTGCCGAGCGTCGTACCGAGCTTCTGCATGTAGACGTCATAGCTTTGGAGATGTTTCCCGAGCACTTCGATGTTCTTCCGGATCTCCTTTGCCGACTCCTCGATCTGCATCGCGCGGAGTCCCTGCAACACGGTCTGGAGGTACGCGAAGAACGACGTTGGCGAGACAATGATGACGTGCTTCTCCTTGAACGCGTAGTCAATCAGGTCGCGCGACGATACGCCGCCCGCGCCGATCTTGTTCACGAGAAGATCGTAGTAGAGGCCCTCGGCTGGGATGAACATGAACGCGAAGTCCATCGTGTTCTCGGCGGGCCTGATATACTTCGAGGTCTCGTCGATGCGGTTCTTCAGGTCCTGCTTGAATTGTCTTTCAACAGTGTCATGATCGGCGCCCGGGCCGAGCTCGGCCAGCCGGTTGTAGTTCTCGAGCGAAAACTTCGCGTCGACCGGGATGATCTTGTCCTGCAAGAAGATCGCGGCATCGACGATCTCGCCGTCCTTGAACTTGTACTGCAGTTTGTAGTGCTTCGGCGGGAGGACGTTCTTCAGGACGGTCTCCAAAAAGTACTCGCCGAGCACGCCACGCTGCTTCGGGTTGTTGAGCGTGTCCTGCAGCTTCTGCAGCTGGTCGGCGAAACCGACGACCTGGCGGTTCGTCTCGTCGAGCTTCGTCAGCCGCTCGGTCACCTCGCGCACGATCTTCGTGCTCTCTCCGATCTGCGCGCGGACGTCCTGCTTCATCGATTCAGTGTGCCGGTCAAGCCGCTCGTTGATCCCCTTGAGGTCCTCCTTCAACATGAGGAACGACGCGCTGTCGTCCTTGCTCGTCAGGTCCTTCATGCGCTTGTTGATCATGGCGATGGCGATTGCCATGCCGACCACGAACACGGCGATGATGATGAAGATGTCCATACCCGTATCGTAGCACGCTTGCCGCATTACTTGAACCCCGAATAGTCTTGACAATGACCCAATAGAATGGTACATTGTGCTGTCGAAACCGTACTCCACGTGCGTGTTTCTACGCTCGTTTCCCCGCCCGCATCGTCACGCTCCACCGACCGAAGGACCGATGCTGTCGCGACCGCGTTCAACTCTGAAAAGGAGTATCACCGACCATGGACGTCAAAACACGGGTCAGAGAGATCCACCGAGTGCTCAAGCCAATGCGCGACCGCGACCTCATCACGGAAGCGCAGGCCGAAGACTGCGCACGAGGTATTGAAAACCTCGCGGAGAGCTTCGGCGACGGTACGCACCACCACCACGATGTGTACACACACGAGGTCCTCGTCGCAGCGATCTTCAACTGGTGCACGCCCGAGGCGCGGGAGTTCGCCCTGCAACACGTGAACATCGAATACATCGCGTACGATGATGACGGTACGGCGCCGACGAACGGAGGATGACGTCCTGATGCGGACAGGACACCGACGCGCGAGCTTCTTCCCACATGGGGGCTCGCGCGTTTTGACATCCGCGGAACCGTCCGTCGAATTGACGGATACCGCATTTTTGGTCAGTATGCTGATATCCAATGCGCGGGTAGTTTCATGTGCCCATGCATTGAGCTCGTTCAGCTACGAATGTGCTCACCAGCTTTTCTACGCCACCCTGGGGAGGACCAGGTCGTTTCCCAACGCAGTACCGCGATCGTAGTGCCATCGATTCCCAACGTACACGGAGGTAGCACGGATGGACGATCAGTCGGTGGTTTTCGACACTGTTCTCGGCGCGATGTGCGACGACGGAGTGATCACGACGGACGACGTCACGATCGTCAGGTCGCGCATGGAGCGTGTGGCAGACTGGAACAAGACCCTCGCAGATGTTGCGGAGGTCCTCTTCGCGGGCTTCCCGAGGTTCACCATCGAACTCGCCAGGACGCACCTGGACTATCACGCCACGAAGCGTCCCACCGAGGTCACCCGCAGGATGATCTGCAAGGCGCTCCACCACTCGTCGGGATTCCCCGCCGCCGCCATGCACGAGGCGCTCCGGCTCCTCAAGTCCACGCACGGGTACCGCACGCCGACGATGAAGGTCAGTCCGACCAGGTTCGGACCGCACCACCGGAAGAGCGGAATCGCCGTTGCCGTAAAGTGCTGCCCCGACAACGAGGTCTTCGACCTCACCACGATCGCACGGGACATGTTCCCGAAGGACCCCGCGCTCGCGGACAAGCTCAAGGCGGTCGATTGGCGTCTCTACCAGGTCGAGGAGGACGGCCGCGCCATCGCGCAGTACCGGAGGGAGGGCGCCGCGCGCAGTACGCAGCTGCAGCACTAGTGCGACGTACGCGCACTCGTAGCACATCCCTCGAACGAGGGACATGATCCATGCACCGCGCGAGCCATAGATTCACGGCTCGCGCGTTCTGCTATACACCTCTCCTTTTCAAGGGGAGAGGAGGAAGCCCCGCTACAAGCGGGGCGACGGAGAGGGGTCTTACCACCCCGTCCCGACCGCTTGCGCGTCTGGACACCCCTCCTCAATTGAGGAGGGGAAATGCACTAGCCTTAACGGTGGTTAAGCTAATCCAAATAGTCTCAGTGCGTTTTCTGTAGTCTTTTTGAACACTTCGTCAGTGGTAATCCCCTTCAACTCCGCGACCTTGCGACCGACGAACTCAGTGTACAGCGGCTCGTTGCGTGTGCCACGGTGCGGCACGGGTGTGAGGTACGGTGAATCCGTCTCGATCAACAGTCGCTCAAGCGGAGTGTTTTTTACGACCTCGGCGAGCACGTCCGATTTCGGGAACGTCACGATGCCGGTCACGCCGATGTAAAAGCCGAGCTCGAGGAATTTCTGCGCGTGGTCCCAATCACCGCCGAAACAATGCGCCACGCCAACGCCCGATCCGATGTTATTCAGTATCGCAAGCACGTCGTCGTACGCATCGTACTTCCCTGCCTCATCCCGCATGTGCAAGATGAGCGGCTTTCGCACATCGCGACTCAATGTGGTGAACTCCTCGAAAAGGTTCGCCTGCTTGTCCTTGATCTCGTCGGGTTCCAAATCCTTGTGCTCGCCGATGCCACCCTCGTCGGGGTCGTCGAAATCGGCACCGAGCCTGAAGTAATCGAGCCCGACCTCGCCGATCGCGACGACGCCGTCCTTCTCCGCGAGGTCGCGGAACGCGTCTGGTTCAAACGGGTGACGGACCGCATGGATCGGATGCTGGCCGACCGCGGCCCATACCGGCTTACCTCTGAATATCTCGGCGAGATGGATCGCGCGCGCGCTCGTCTCGAGTTGCGTCCCGACGTTGATCGTCCCGACATCAGCGGCGACGGTCCGCTGCTGGACCTCGATCCAGTCTTTTTCAAATGCTTTGAAATTTACGTGGGCGTGACTGTCGATGTATTTCATAATGTTATTCCGTCAATCCGTAGCGGAGAAGATCAGGGTGGCCCCGCTAAGCGGGGACGGGACCCTAGCTGAGCCGCAAGGATTGACACCAATAAGGGAAAAGTGGCATCGGACGAGAAAACCGTAGGTTGTCTCGCCGAACTACAGAACCGCTGGCATCGTGAGTACGGACTGTGCCGACTTCAACGCACCCGGCAGAAGGGGTACGACGAGTTGCGCGACACCAGTGAAAAACGGCAACAATGCCGATCCTTTCAACGTGTTCGTCCACGCGGGGCTCACATTGAACTTCGTCGCGAGGTACAGCGTGATACCGATCGTCAACAACCCTTCGACGAACCCGACGATCGCGCCACCCAGATGGTTGATCGCGCCGACGCCTGGGATGATCTTCAGGATGTTGAAGATCTTGTACACCATCCAGAACGCGATGCCGATCGCGCGGTTCAGGAGCGTCAACAGCAATCCGAACCCCACCAACCTGGCGATGAGGATGTTCCAATGGAACGAGGACGCGAGCCAGCTCGAGAACGGTTCGTACCAACGGCTCGCGAGGAACACACCGAGCACGAGACCGACGAGCGATCCGAGCATCTGGATGAGCCCATTCTTGAATCCGTAGAACACGAATCCACCGAGGATGACAATAAGGATAACGTCGAGGAGGGTCATAGCGCTTTCAAATTATATGATGAAAATTTCATATGAATTCAAAGAAATTCGGAAAACTAGCCCTTATCGAGCGCACCGCTCGTTTCCACGAAATGTGTCATCTGCTGAAGTTGCGAGAACAGCGTATCAAGCGCAGGTGACTGCGGCCAGCCCTCAAGCACCAACGACAGCGTATTTCCTTCGACGTGGATCCACGGCTTCAACGACTGCTCGAGATACCACTGCATGACGTCGGGAGCGAACACTTCGTATGCCAACTTTTCCGGCTCAGCCTGCAGACGTACTAGTTCGTTTAATTCCCCACTTTCTAACTTTATTCCGTTCGTCCATGCGATGAACCGACTCTTCTTTGGATGTAACCTCAACCAACCAGATACCGTTCCGTTGAGCGACGTCTGCATGACCACGAGCTGGAACGAACCATGGGACTTCCCCATGCTATACCGTACGGTCCTGATCATGGACGTCTGACGATGCGTCCCGTTCGTGAGCTCCGCCACAAAATCTGGTTGTAGCGTCTCATAACGTTCCACCAACCCGCCATGCGGGTACAGGTGCGCCGGATCGTTACGAGCATCGAATGGTTCGGCAACGAGCGTCCACTTCCGATCGGACAGGTACGCTTTCAAAAAGATTTTGTACTTCCGTAACTGCTGCGCGTGATACCACGCGAAAAATCCTGCGGCAAAAAATGCGCCGAAATACACGATCACCTCACTCGATCCGGAAGTCTTGCCTAATTGTACGATTAATACGACAAAAGCACTGGCTGCGATAATGCCGAAAAAACAAACAAGAAACAACCGCTTTGGTTGTGCCCGGAACGGCACATTCATGGCGTTCGATCGTCAGGTGCTATCCTCGGAAACAACGGCTCAATCTTCTTCACGGGCGTCTTGAACGCGGCAATGATCTTTTCCGATGAGCTAGGCATGAAGGGTTCCAACAACGTCGCGATGTCCAGCACGCGGTTCGCGAGCTCGTCGAGCAACGGCGGTAATTCCTTGTTTCCCTCTTTCGCCATCTTCCATGGTGCCTTCACGTCGATGAGCGCGTTCGAATCGTCGATCAACTGCCAGAGGTGCTTCAGCGCCTCGTCGTACCGATACGATGCGATCGCCACGTTGACCGGACCGCGCTCGACGTCGCCGATGGTCTCGTTCCTCGTGAACTTTCCTTCCGCGTATTTCTCGAGCATGTTCGTCGTCCGCGACACGAGGTTGCCGAGACCGTTCGCCAGGTCGGCCGTGTAAGCTGCGTTGAACCGCTCGAGCGTGAAGTCACTGTCCTCGAACGGATGCACGTGACGCAATAGGAAGTACCGGAGCGCATCGGCACCGTATTTGTTCACCAACACGAACGGATCGACTACGTTGCCGAGCGACTTGCTCATCTTCGCGCCGTCCGAGGTGATGAACCCATGGATCACAATCTGCCGCGACGGTTCGATCTTTGCCGACAGCAACATCGCTTGCCACATGGCCGACTGCTGGCGGAGGTTGTCCTTGCCGGCGAACTGCACTGACGGCCACCACGACGCGTACTTCTTGTCCGGCCAGCCGAGGCACGAGAGGTAATTCACGAGCGCATCGAACCACACGTACATGACATGCGTCTCGTCACCCGGCACCGGCACGCCCCACGGCATCTTACTTTTCAACCGCGATATACTGAAATCATCCAGGCCCTGCGCGACGAATGACCTTATCTCATTGAGGCGGAAATCAGGAACGACGAAATCCGGCCGCTTCTCGTACAGATCGAGCAATGGCTGCTGGTACTTCGAGAACTTGAAGAAGTAGTTCTCCTCTTCGATGAGTTCGATAGCCAAGTTCGGATGGATCGGGCATTTCCCATCGACGAGCTCCGACTCGGTCTTTTCGAGTTCGCACCCGCTACAGTATTTCACCTTATAGAATTTCTTGTAGATGTCGCCCGCATCGTTGCATCGCATCCAGAACTCCTGTGCGGCCTTCACGTGGTGCGGATCCGTCGTCCGAATGAAACTGTCGTAGCTCAGGTTCAGCGACTTCTTCAGCTCGTCGAACTTCGCCGCGTGTTCGTCGACGTAGGACTGAGGCTCCTTCTTCTCCTCAATTGCCTTCCGGTAGATCTTCACGCCGTGCTCGTCCGTACCGGTGTTGAAGAACACGTCGAACCCGCGCTGCCGCTGGAACCGCGCGATGACGTCCGCCTGCACGATCTCCAAGGCGAACCCGATGTGCGGTGCGGCGTTGACGTACGGAAGCGTGGTCGTCAGTGAAAAGTGTTTCTTCATTCCTTTTCCAGTATAGCGCAATATAGGGCGCCATGTCCGAATACTCGCGTGACACGCCATCCAGTACCGGCAGCGAGGGTGCGCATCTCATCGGGCGACACGAACAGATAATCGAACCATGGGTCGGTATATTCCCTGAACCTGACGCGAATTCTGATTTGTCCGAACATTCTTCCGCGTTGCAGACTGCGCCGATTGTAGCGCAAATGTGAGGCATCGAGAGACTTGTAGGGATTGCGACACTCGGCGATGATGCGTGCATGCGGCGTACTGCAACGCAGAAGTCTCCGCAGCATCGTTCGCGTGTGCGTGCGAGAGCGAAACAGACCGAAGTTATT
>CAINXF010000196.1 GCA_903854795.1 Candidatus Kerfeldbacteria bacterium | reverse complement strand
GACGCCGACGGCCAACATAAGCCGAGCGACATCCCGCGTCTCGTCGGTGCGCTCGAGGAGAAGGACGTCGACGTGGTGTTCGGGTCGCGTCGCATCAACAGCTCGATGCCCACGGCGATGCGCCTCGGTAACCATTTCTTCTCGATCGCCACAAACCTACTGTTCAGGATCTTCGTGTCGGACACGCAATCGGGGTTCCGGGCGTTCAAGGCAGCGGTCTATCCGAAGCTCGAATGGCAGTCCCCTCGCTATGCGGCGGAGACCGAGATGATCGTCAACGCCGGGAAGCACCACCTGCGGTACTGCGAGGTGCTGATTGACACGATCTACCATGACAAGTATAAAGGAACGACCGTGTTCGACGGGCTCAGAATATTCGCTAACATGCTCATGTGGAGGATCTCATGATCGGCATACAGATCGTCGCGATACTGTTCGCACTATGGATGACCTACTTCACCTACCTGCACTTCAAGCGAGGTGAGTTCGGGAAGGTCGAGGCGATCCTCTGGCAGGTCGCATGGTGCGGCTTGGTCGTCGTGGTCATCTTCCCGCACAGCGTCCAGTTCATCCTGAACACGTTCAGCATCAGCAGGACGTTCGACCTCGTCGTCATCATCGGCATCGTGGTCCTGTTCGGGATCACCTTCAGGAACTACGTCATCCTGAAGCGCATGGAGCGCAAGGTCGAGGACCTCGTGCGCACGGACGCGTTGCGCGGCAATGTTCCCGACCCGAAGGAACGTGTGCACGACGACTCTCATTAGTGTCGGTACGGTCACATGAAGATCCTCATCGTCGCCGAATACTACGCACCGCATATCGGCGGCGTTGAGACGTTCTTCACGCACCTCGCCGAAGGACTTGCGGCGCACGGCGTCGACGTGACGGTCGTGACCGCGCATCTTCCGGGGACGAAGGTCGACGAAGTGCTGAACGGCGTGACCATCCATCGGGTGCGTCTGCCGCAGGTCGGCCTAAGGTACTGGTTCACTTTTTTCGCGGCGTTCTCGTTGTGGCAACGCGTGGCATCGTGCGACGTGGTACAGACGACCACGTACAACGCCGCGCTCCCTGCCTGGCTGGTCGCACGGCTGCGTCGGAAGCCCGTCCTCATCACCGTGCACGAGATCTGGGGCGACCTATGGTTTCGCGCCATCCGGATGAACAAATTATCCGCGTGGCTGCATTGGCTGTTCGAGCAATTCGTCGTCCGCCTGCCGTTCGATGCGTACGTGGGAGATTCGGAATATTCCTGCCGTTCGATACGCGCGATCCAAGGCTCGCGTAAACGCGTGCAAAGGATCTATCTCGGCATTGACTATCGGTTTTTCGATGCATCGAACTACGATAGCGTGAAGGAAAAGGAACAATTGAATCTCGGGTCCGGATTTACGTACCTGTACTATGGAAGGACCGGATGGGCAAAAGGAGTCGATTCACTGCTCGAAGCCGTTCCCGCGATCGTCCGTGCGCTTCCCGATGCGATGTGCATACTGTTGCTGTCGCGCGATCCCATCCAGCCATTTCGCGTGATCGAGCAGACGATCGCGCAGCTCGGTATCGAACGGAACGTGCAGTTGCTCGATCCGTCGCCGCGGAACGAGGTTCCCGTCATATTGAGCGCGGTCGATTGCGTGGTCGTTCCTTCCGTGTCGGAAGGGTTCGGGTTCACGACGGCCGAGAGCTGCGCGATGGGAAAATCCGTCGCCGTCAGCAAGGCGGGCTCGCTTCCCGAGGTCGCGTGGGGCGACGTCCACTTCTTCGAACCGCGCGATCCCGTTGGCATTGCGCGTGCGGTCGTCGAGATCGCGCGAGGGCAACGTGCGGCCGTTCCGCAGAGACGGTTCGAGTGGGACACCACGGTGGCCGAATATACCACGCTCTACCGTACACTCATGAAACGACCGGCATGAGACGTATCGCGTTACTGACGCCGACGTTCCATCACTACAGCGGCATCGACCGTGTCGTCGAGGAACAGGCGCGTCGTTATTCCGCGAACGGCGATGCGGTCATCGTGTTTTGTCTCGATGGAACTATCGAGGTGCCCGGTGTCGAGGTGCGGAAGTTCGGCATGCCGCGTTCATTGCTCCTCCAGCGCATATATAGGTTACTGTTCTTCGTCGACGTGGTGAAGATCGCCCGTATGGCACGTGCGGTACGTTCGTACGACATCGTCTACGCGCATTTCTATCCGATGACGATCGTGGCGTGGTACGCGAAGCGACGGTATGGCGTCGCGTACTGGACCCACAACTATGGCGTGCCACCGGCCTCGACGTTCTCTTCGGTAGTCGAGAAGGTCTATATCACACTGTTCCGTTGGTTGTCGAACCGCACGGTCCGCTCCGCAGACCGCGCAGTCTCGATCAGTCGCTACCTCGCGGACGTGTTGAAACGAGAGACCGGAAAGGACAGCGAAGTCGAGCTCGTCGCGATCAACCATGCGGCGTTCCATGCGGGCATCGATGGGACGGCGGTACGGGCGAAGTACCACATCGGCGACGATCCGCTCGTGGTGTATATCGGACGCATCAGTCCCCATAAGGGCGTCGACCTCCTCGTTCGTGCGTTCCAGGAGGCCCGGAAGACCATCCCCCGCGCCAGGCTCATCATCGCAGGCAAACCGACCTTCAAGGCATATAATGAACGTCTCGAGCGAGAGGCCGGCGATAACGTCAGTTTCATCGGCTTCGTGCCGGAAGACGAGTTACCCGCGTGGTACGCGGCCGCGGACGTGTACGCGACCGGGACGCTATGGGAAGGCTTCGACATGCCCCTCGCAGAAGCCCAGGCGTGTGGTACGATGGTAGTGGCGTTCGACATTGGCCCCCATAAGGAGATCATCGATGAGCGAGGACAGCTGGTTCCGGTATATGACGTTCACGCGTTCGCGCAGGCACTGTGTCGCGCGCTCGAATCCAGAAAGGCAAGGTAGGTCATGAAGTTCCCCGCCGTGGTGCGTTCCCGTGCGTTCATGGCGGGACTTGTCGTCACCGCGATCGTGGTCGCGCTGGCAACCTTTTTGATAACGATATCACCGTATCCCGCAGGCGACGACCCGGGGTACCACACCTCCGTACTGAAGTACCTGCTTCTTGACCATACGGTCAATTTCAAGATGCCCTTCTTCCCCCAGTTGGGGCAGATGTGGGGCACCGAGCGGTTCGTCACGCCGCTGTTCCTTGCGGTGTTCGGGACCGTCACCGGGATCCGTAACGTGTTCGCCATGACGATCGCCTTCGCGGCGGTGTGCGCGGCGCTCGCGCTCGTGCCGGTGTACTTGTTGCTCGCCGACTGGCTCCGCTCCCGGACCGCGGCGATCGCGGGGATCGCATTCCTCGCCTTCTCGAAGTTCTATCTCGCGAACTTCTTTGAGGGAAGCTACGAGCAGTACACGGGGTTGCTGTTGGTGAGCTGGGTGCTCTATGCACAGTATCGCTGGATCGCGACACGGAGCAATCGCTGGCTGGTCGTTTCGCTCGGATTGACCGGCGTGCTGGTGAAGACCCACGAGCTCGGGTTCCTGGTCGCGCTCCTATTCGTCGGCACGACGTCCGTGTACGCGATCGGCCAGCGGTGGGGTGCGAAGTGGCGGGCGGTCGCCCTTGTTGCTCTGACGTTGGGTCTCGGAGCGGTCTTCGCGTTACGTCCGGCCTACTTTGCAGCGAATGGCACTCAGTACGACCTACGACACATGCTCTCGGCCGATGAAGGAACGCAAACGATCGCCCTCGTCGCGATCGGCATCGGTGCGGTCGTGTTCCTCCTAAGGCGTTTCAAATTCGAACTGTTCGCGTACCTCGCGATAGCGTTCATGCTCTCGCAATCGACGTACCTCGGATCGATGTTCTATCCATTCCGTTTCAACATGTACTTCCTGCAAGGCGTCGCGATCCTTTTTGCGGTCTTCGTCCATGCCGTCGTCCAGATCGGACGCCGTACTGGCAATCGGTTGATCGTCCCGTCGCTCATCGTCGCCATTTGGGCGTTCATGGTGATACCGCAAGTGCTCCACATCCGTGGTCTTGGACTTTGGATCACTGGTCAGGAGAAAAATCCAAACTCTGTCATCCTCAAAGACGACGTGACGATGTATAAGTGGATCGCGTCAAATACCCCGCAGTCCTCGGTGATCGCGGCCCCGTTCAAGTGGGGCTACTACCTTCCGGCGATCGCCGAACGTGCGGTCGATATGGACGATGCGGTCGGTGGTGACAGTCGCGATGTCCGTTCCCAGCTCGCCGGGCAGGTGAGTGCCCTGTTCGCGACGACGTCCGCCGCCGACGCCTCGGCACAAGCCAAGACGCTCGGCATCAAGTACGTGTTCTGGGACGCGAACTTCACGAGGTTCAAGGACAACTATGCAGGCTACTCACGCGCGAAGTTCAACAACAAGACCTTTTTTAAGGAAATACATCGGGTAAACGAGGCATCGCTCTATGAAGTCCTTTAAGGTTACATGGCCGACAGTGATCGGCGTGGTGTTCCTTCTCGGCGTCGTCGGACTCTACTACGGCGCACAGGCCCGCGTGTTCCTGTGGGTGATGTTCCTTCCGGTGAAGACGGCGCAGTACGTCGCGCACGATATGCTCCACCTCACCTACGAAAAAGGGGTCCTGTTCTCGTTGGCGACCGGCGCGCCCCTGACGGTGTGGTATTGGTGGTTGCTACTGCGCGGGCTTCACCCGTCGGTACGCCGCTAGGGTCTGTCGACCGGCCTCGTCCCAGGTGTACGAGCGGGCGATGCGTTTCGAAAGCGCGTCTGATTTCGGTTTGTCCCATGCCTGGCGTACGGCATCCCTGATGCTTTGAGGATCGTCCGGCGTGCAGTAGGCTGCATCGGGTCCGAAGTACTCCTCGGTGCATCCGCCGCGGGTGACGACGAGGTTGGTCCCGACCGCGCCGGCTTCGAGCGACGCCAAGCCGGGCGTCTCGTACCAGCTGACGAGCGCATGGACGCGTGCATCACGGTACGCGAGGTAGAGTCGCCGCTGGTCCATGTGGTCGATGAAGATCGTCTTGCCACGTCGTGCCGCAAGGGCCTTACATAGGGCGGTATAGCCGGGGTCGAACGGCCTGCCGATAAAGACCAGCGGATACGGTTCGTCCATGAGTGCCTCGATGAGGGCGAGCTGGTTTTTCCGGTATTCGATGCGTCCGGCGCAGAGGACGAAGTCGTCGTGGTGATGTTCTCTCTTGAACTGTCCTGCCGCAGTGTCGCTGGCCATGCTCGTGTCAAATCCGTTGACCACGGTCATGATACGGTCCTCAGGTACCGAGAAATCCTTCATAAGAAGCGTGGCCTCCGCTTGGGAATTTGGGAGCAACACATCAGCGAAGCGGAACACCTCTCGAAGTTTACGGAGGATCCGAGGGTTCCAGACACAGTTGTACAACAGTGCTTTAAGTTGCGCTACGGTGTAGTGGCGGAGGTACTGCGGAGGCTTGATCGAGAAGAATTTTCGGTTAACGGCGAACATGGCACGGTAGTATTCGCGCATGTCCCAGTGGATGGTCGATACGATCACTGGAATGCCGGCCGCACGTGCGGCGCGGAGTGGCGTGGTCGACATCTGCGAAGGGTTGAACACGTGGACGATGTCGGTGCCGGACGGGATGGCGTCGTTGCATGTCGCAAGCGTCACCGTGACCCCGAGCTTCTCCAACGCCTCCCTCGTCTTCGATAACTGTATTTTGTCGCCTCCCGACAGTTGTTCGATGGATGTTCTGGTGATGAAGAGGACGTTCATGCGACGTTCCTTTTTTGTAGCAGTCCACGGACGAAGCCATGTACGTTGCCACAGACGAGCATGAGCTTCATGAGCGGGACCTGGTACCAGCTCCGTGCGTTCCGTCGATAACCTGAGTTGAACAGTGGCATCGAGAGATAGCCGATGGCACCAAGGATGCCGACGAGCCAGTAGCCATATCCGAACACGAATCCCGCAACGATCAACAGCAGTTCGATCGCGGACCCGGCAAGTGCGATGACGTACTGGGACATCCATAACCTCATTTGCCCATCCCCGAGCGCGTACCGGTCGAACGTCCGATAGAGGCGTCCGTATCCTTGTACCATGTGCCAATGGACCACGGCGTCAGGCGCGAACGTGAACTTCTTCCCTGCCTTCCGCATGGCGATCGAGAACGGCGTGTCCTCGGAGTGCGAGTTCGAAACGTCGAAACCGCCGACCGATTCCCAGAGCGTCTTCTTGAACGCCATCGAGCGGGTCGACGGAAGGAACGTATTGACGTTGACCTTATCGGCTTTGAAACCGAACACCATGGCGAGCGATCCGTCCCAGGAAGAGGTGACGTGGGGCTGGTACCATCCGCCGACGAAATCGACCTCGGGATCCTTACGGAACGGTTCGGTGACCGCAGAGAGCCAGTTCGGATTGAGGTCGTTTCCCGCGTCGGTCATCGCGATGATGTCACCTTTGGCGAGACGGACCCCCGTATTGCGACCGACCGAACGATTCCCTTTTTTCTCCTCAACACGCAGATGAAGCTCCGGATGACGAGCCGAGAATCCGTGAAGTTTCGAAACGGTCGCATCGGTCGATCCGCCATCGACGACGACCACCTCGTCGGGTTGTCTCGTCTGCCGACGAATGCTCTCAAGAAAATCAGCGATCGCGTCCGCTTCGTTGAAGACCGTACACACCAACGAAGTTCTCATTGTTATTGTCTGTTCCATGGTTGTGCGTACGACGTTACCACGAGGCTTTCGTTTCAGACAAGAGGGATGTGAAGTTTCTTCGATAGTGCCGACAACATCGTGTCGACGAGCGCATCAAGGTCGTACTTCGGTTTCCAGCCCCAATCTGCTCTCGCTTGGTGATCGTCGATGGATTCCGGCCACGAATCGGCGATCTGCTGGCGAAAATCTGGCGCATATTCGCACATGAAACCCGAAAGCCGTCGTCCGATCGCTGCGGCGAGCTCCTCCGCCGAGAAACTCAATCCCGCGAGGTTGTAGCTCGTGTGGACCTTGATGCGGTCCGCATCCGCGTCCATGATCCCCAACGTCGCGCGTATCGCGTCGTCCATGTACATCATCGGAAGTACGGTAGTGGGTTTGACGAAACAGGTGTAGCGTCTCTTCTGAAGTGCTTCGTAGAACATCGTCACCGCGTAGTCGGTCGTACCGCCGCCCGGTTCCGTCGCGTGACTGATGAGCCCGGGGTATCGGACGCTACGGACGTCGAGACCGTAACGCGTGTGATAATAGTCGCACAGAAGTTCGCCCGCGACCTTCGTCACGCCGTACATCGTACTGGGATTCGTGCGCGCATCCTGCGGGGCCATCTTTTTTTGCGTGCTCGGGCCGAACGCCGCGATCGAACTCGGCCAGAACACCTTGTCCGCCTTGTGAGCAAGCGAAAGGTCGAGGATGTTCTTCAGACCGTTGAGGTTGACGTTCCATGCGAGGGATGGGTTCTTCTCGCCGGTCGCGGACAGGAGCCCTGCCAGATGGTAGACGGTACCGATCGAGTGTTTGTTGAAGACCTCTCCGAGCGCATCGACATCGGTCACGTCCACGACCTCCGCGTCGCCACTTTTCCTGTTGTCCAGGGCAACCACTTGGTCATTGCCATACTTACTACGCAGGAGTCCGACCAGTTCGCTACCAATTTGTCCGGACGAGCCGGTGATCAAAATCTTATTCATGCTAATCGATTATTATGTATGGAGGTTCCTTGCCATAGCCGTTCGTACGACGTTACCACGCGGTCCCACGTGTGGTCCAGGACGAACGAATGCGCGGCCGTACGTAGCGCCGTTTCCGCGGTACGGTCATGGTGAAGGGCGTGGTATTTTTCGGCGAGCGCTTCAGGGGAATTCGCATGCATGATGAGGTCCGCGAACGGCGACATACAAATGTAATCGCGTTTAAGTTCATTATCGTAAAGGCTACACACGATCGCCCCTGCGGCAAGCGCTTCGAGGATGCCGAGGTAGCCGGTCGTCACGACGACGTCGGCGCGTTCGAGGTACGTACGAGGTTGCGCCACCCAGCCATGTAGTTCGATGGGCAGGTGCTCACGTGCGATGTATCGTTCGATCTCCGGTTTGCTCGGACCGTCGCCGAGAACGGTGAAACGTGCGTGGGGGTACGCGGCACGAATGCGCTTGAAGAACTCGAGGGCGCGTAGCGCTCCCGTATCCGGTGCGAGGCGTCCGAAGAACAGCAACTCGAGCCGATCGTCGTTCGCCGGTGGTCGTATCGGAACGATGAGGTCCTGCGCTACGCCACCATAAGAGATGATGGTGGGACGTTGGCCGTACCATTTCGTGATGAAATCCCCGATGACCATCGATCCGGCGCTCTTCCGCTCGATCATCCGCCGTAGTTTGATGAACAACGGGTTCGGAGGAATCCGTCCTTCCCAGCCGTGGAAGGTGATGTAGAATTTCTTCCTGAACAACACGAGATACGGCCAGACCCATATATAGGTAGAGAAGTCATGGAGATGCACGATGTCGGCGTTTCGAACGACGTCCCGGAACCTCCAAAGCGATACCCACGCCGCGACGAACGGGGTTGCGCGAAAACGCGAGATATCGATCCCCTCGAACGTTTCATGGTCAGACGCGCGGTGGGCGTCGGGTGCCAACACCGAGATCGAATGCCCGCGCGCGATCAGTTCGCGTGCAACGGACATGACGTGATTTTCGACGCCTCCTTTGTTCGGGTAAAACGACGTAGTGACGAAGGTGATGCGCATGGGGGTGGGGTATGCTGATCGGTACGTCCCCATTGTACTGATAATCGGCGATTTGAGCCACTCGTTGTACGATTGACGTCACCGACTATTTGGCATACAATTGCCCTGTTATTCAGTAGCCCTAGACATGCGTTCCTATCGTATAGGTTGGGTTATTATTGCAGATATGTTCATATGAAGGCGTTCAGCGACCCGTTGTACAGGAAAAGTCTTATCATCATGATCTCGTCGCTCGCAGGCGGCGCGTTGAACTATTTGTACAATCCTTTTGTCGCACGGTTGCTCACCACCGCGCAGTACGGGGAACTCCTGACCATGTTCGCCGTTCTTAACGTGTTGACGATCCCGGCGAACACGAACGCGATCGTCACGACGCAGTTCGTATCACGGTATATGGCAACGGGCGACGAAGGCGCGTTAGGTGGTTTCGTGAAAAAGATGTATCGGCAGGTATCGGTCATCAGCGTCGGGCTCATCGTGGTGTTCTTGGTGCTGATGCCGGTCATGTTGCGTTTCTTCCATTTCTCAAACCACGTCTCCTTGCTACTCTTGAGTATCTCGATCCCCGCGGCGCTCGTATCCCCGGTGATCCTGGGGGTCATCCAAGGCCGTCAGCAATTCATGAGGCTTTCCGTGGTCAACGTCGCGACGCCATTGATCAAGATCGTCGGGGTATTCGTCGCGATGGTGTTCGGGTATCGTCTGACCGGCGTTATCGGTATCCTCGGCATCGGTTCGACCGTGGTGGCGGTTGTGGCGTTCCGTTGGGCGCGTACGCGTCATTCCCCGCCCGCCGATCCCGCGCGCATCCCTTCGACGCGGGAATTGCTCGACCGCGGAACGTACGCGCTGCTCGCGAACATCGGCTTGATACTCTTGCTCAACATCGACCTGTTCATCGTCAAACGATACCTTTCTGCCGACCTCGCCGGTCAGTATGGAACGGTCTCACTATTGGGAAAGGCGATCTTCTTCTTCGGCGGATCGCTCGCCCTCGTGCTGTTCCCGATGGTGCTCTCGCGGCACGCGAAGAACGAATCGTCGACCTCGATCGTCTCGAAGGCCCTGCTCGCCATGTCGGCCATCACGATCGTCGCCGTCGCCGTGTTCGCGCTGTGCGGTCCGTTCATCGTCCGCCTGTTGTTCGGCGCGCGGTATCTTAATTTCTCATCGGTGCTATGGCTGACCGGAATGGTGTTCGGTTTATACTCGGTCATGTACATTTTGGTGATGTATTTCTTGGCCACCCCGGTACGGCGGTTCGTCGTCCCGCTCCTCGGCGCATGCGTCGTCATTCCCCTCGCCTTCGCGCTCGGGCCGCATACCGTCCGGTACCTTATGTACGTGATGATGCTCACTTTCTCCGTGGTCATTATTTTGCTATTATTGATGATGAAGCGCGTGCGGACGACCACCGATTTCACCGCGCCGATCACCGTCATTGAGCCATCGTTATGAACTCGCCGTATCGTAAGAAGATATCGATCGTGGTGCCGGTCTTCAACGAGGAGTTGAACGTACCGACGTTATACCAACGCCTGAAGAAGGTGCTTTCAGCGCTTTCCTATGATACGGAGACGCTCTTCGTGAACGATGCGAGCACCGACGGTTCGCAAGCGGTCCTCGAGGGAATCGCGGCGCATGATCCGGCGGTCAAGGTCATCGAGTTCACGAGGAACTTCGGTAAGGAGATCGCGACGACCGCCGGAATCAACCAGTGCACGGGCGACGCGTGCATCATCATCGACGCGGACCTGCAGCATCCGGTAGAGCTGATCCCCGAGTTCATCACGCGATGGGAACACGGGGCGGAAGTGGTGGTCGGGATCCGTCGGTCGAACCGTGGCGAAGGATTCATCAAAAGAATAGGCTCTCGGTTGTTCTACAGGATCCTGAACTCGATCGCCCATACGAAGTTGACCGCGTACGCCACCGATTTTCGGCTGCTCGATCGGGAGGTCATTGACTCCTTCAACCGGTTCACCGAGCAGAACAGGATCACCCGCGGTCTGATAGATTGGCTCGGCTACCGCCGCGATTACGTGCACTTCACGGCGAACGAACGCATGCAGGGAATCGCCAGCTACAACTTCATCAAGCTCCTGAGTCTCGCGATGAACAGCTTCGTGTCGTTGAGCCTGTTCCCGCTCAGGCTTGCCGGGTATCTCGGCATCATCATCACGTTGTTCGCCGGAATCATGGGTCTGGCGATATTCTTCACGAAATACGTGTGGATCACCGGATGGGGGTCGAGCATCTCTGGAAGTGCGATCCTTGCGGTGATCATCGTCTTCCTTGTAGGTATCGTCCTCATGAGCCTAGGTCTCATCGCCCTCTACATCGCGAACATCCACAGTGAGATCCTGAACAGACCGATGTACGTGCTGCGGAAGAAGAAAGCATAATGAGGATCGTTTGGTTCACCTGGAAGGATAGGAAGAATCCTGCAGCCGGAGGAGCGGAGGTGGTCGACGATGCACTTG
>CAINXF010000195.1 GCA_903854795.1 Candidatus Kerfeldbacteria bacterium | reverse complement strand
TCAGGGCGCGGGCAGCGGCTACCTCACCGAAGCGGTCCGCACAAACCCGTTCTCGCTGATTCTGCTCGATGAGCTGGAAAAGGCACATCCTGACGTGTTGAACGTTTTCCTCCAGGTGTTCGATGACGGCCGTCTCACCGATTCGAGCGGCCGGACCATCGATTTCACGAACTCTATCATCATTGCCACCTCGAACGCGGGGACCGATGTGATCCAGCAGCGCATGAAGGAAGGACAGACGATCGAGAAGATCCGCTCGGAACTGCTTGAAACGACGCTCGGTCGTTACTTCCGTCCTGAATTCTTGAACCGGTTCGACGACATTATCGTCTTCAGACCGCTCACCGAGGTCGAGATCGAACAGATCGCGTCGTTGCTGCTCGCGAAGATCGCGAAGCGGCTCGGTACCCGTGGTATCACGCTCCGCGCATCGCCCGGCGCGCTCCATGAACTCGCGCAGGCGGGGTTCGATCCGGTATACGGTGCGCGTCCGTTGCGCCGTATCCTGCAGGAACGCGTCGACAACGCACTCGCGACGTATCTTCTCACCGGCCAGCTTACTCGGCGCGACGTAGCTGTTCTTGAGGCAGGCGGAACAATCCGAGTAGAAACTGCAAAAGAACTCTAAACTGACACAAAATTCTTATTGATAATGGTTATCAATAATGGTTGAGTGCATTTTGTCGTATAAAAATCCTTTGGCCCGACGCTCTTTGAAGAGAGGTCGGGCCAGTTGGGGTCATCGTGTGAATGCAGCGGTCAGTGCTCGTCCGTCGCGAGCTTGAGCGGGTGGTCGTCGTCCGGCCAGTTGAGGTCCATGATGAATGCATACGTGACCCGCGTCTCGGGAACGTACTCGTCCGTGACCACGAGCAGCTCGGCATTGCCTTCGGTCAGTTGGTTCATCAGCTTGGGGCACACCCGCAGGACAGCCTGGAGGTAGAAGGCGGCCGCCAGCTGTGACGGATCCCACTCAGGGAAGTCGAGCTTCCCGAACTTGGGTTTGAGCAGCGCGATCGTGCGGCGGTCCAGATCGTCCTGGGTGACCGTCGGCGCGAGGTCGATCGTGTACGCGCGGTTCATCTGAAGGGTGATGCCGTTCGAAGCCGTACAGATGATCGTGGTTAGGAGGTCGCCGAGCAGTTCGGCGTCCGACTTGGGAAGTGCGGTCTCGAACTTCACCTCAAGGAAGCGCATGGGCGGTTCATCTCCTCGTGAGAGTGGACTGCGATCAGATGGAAGCGGCGTGTACGACATTCGCGGATTTCGTGATGGTGACGGTCAGGATGCCGTCGCCGGAATTGCCCGTCTGTTGCCAGTCGACGCTCAGCGTTCCGTAGAGACGTGCCGTCTCGAACCGCGGGATGCGGAGCAAGGCCTGGTAAAGGTAGAGTAATGCCCACTCGATCGTCGACAGCGAGCCGAACGGTGTAGCAAACAATCGGACGAAATGCCAATCGTGCTATGGAAGATGATTTACCCGGCCTAAAGGATTTGACTAGCCCAACCGGGGGATTGGCCTGACCCGGGGCGTGGCGGCCGTTGGGGAAGAACGCGACCCTGGCGCGCGGCGGGCAATCCGTAACCCAGGGATAATTCATGAAAGGAGCGAGCACGGCCTCGTCCCCGTGATCCAGCGAACTCCAGCAACTCAGCGGGGGACGGCTCGTCCCCGAGTCCATCTGCTAGAATCGAG
>CAINXF010000194.1 GCA_903854795.1 Candidatus Kerfeldbacteria bacterium | reverse complement strand
GCAGGTACCCCATGCGGTACCACACCGACGCTGACGGATGGTTCTTGCACTGCCACTGACCCATCGTTAGCAGTTCAAGCATGTGACGATCGACGGCAGCTTGGTCTGTCGATTCGAGTTGCAAGATGATCCCGCAGTGCATACCGTACGCGGCTTCGACATCCGGCCGGTACCGTATGAACGTTAGGATCTCGGCCTTCGCGTCGACTTGCTCACCGAGCATGCAGCTGGCGAACGCACGGAAGAAATGCACCGACGGGTAAATCTGCTGATACCGCGATGGCACCGATGCAAGACGCGCCCGGGCCGTGACGATCTCCTTACGATGCGATGCAATCCACTGACGGATCATCGCCTGACTGTCGAGCTGCTGATTCTCCAACATGGAGTTAATGCTGCCGAAGAAGACGGTCCCCAGCTCGGATGCGGACAGCGCGATCCGGCACGGGACGTTGCTCGGATCCAGCTTGTTGACCTCGCGGAGTGCCGCGATCTGGGCCGGTGAACAGAACGCGCCGAACATGTCCTTGAACTGATTGACGACGAGGCTTTCCACAGTCGCCGAGTCGGACGTGCTGCGCATCTGTTGCACGATCGTATCGAACATCCTGAGAAACTTGTTGCCCATGCCCAGGCTGGTGCTCAACATCGCGTACTGGAACGCGATGTCTGTAGCTCGCCCGGAGTCGTATCCTGGACGCATCGATTCGACCATGAGCGCATCGGCACGCTTAAGCCACGCTACTGCCTCCACCGAGTCCGTCGTCACGGCTGACGATGAAAGCCATTCCGCCATCCTGAAACACGCTTGGTAGCAGGTTGGGTCGACCTCGTAGGCGCGGCGGTACCAACCACGCGCGTCATCATCCTTGTTCAGTGCTTCCGCCGCACGTCCGGACTGGTACGCCAGAAATGCGGTGGGTGTGCGGCCGAAGGCGTCGACGAACCCACGGTATGCCTCATTGGCATGCCGCTTGACCGCAGCCGAGGAATCGAGCGCCGCACACGCGTCCGAAAGATCCATATGCAGGGACGCCATCTGCACGACGTCGTTCTTGCTCGTCGCTCTCGTGAGCGCGAGTGTGAGTCGCCCGATACTCCGATGCGGGTTCGCCTTGATCGAGTCGATCAGACTCGGGTTGAAGAACCACTGCAAGCCGCAGTCCGAATTCGGCAGCGTGAGGTACTGTGTGAGCGCCGAGACGTCGACGGATGCGGACGCATCCCTGAAACCCAGCGACGAGAACAACACCATCAACAGCGCAATCAGCAATCGAGAACGCATTGGGAATCTCCTCTGGTCCGTGGTGGATGCGCATCAGCGACGATCGCAAAAAAACCAGTACTTCGATTTTTCAGCGAGCGAATGAACTGGGCAACTCTACCGAGGACTGAATCAAACGTCAAGTGGGCCTGGTACTACTATGATTAAAAACCAAAAACAAGGTTGATCGACAACAAACCCGGCACCATGATCTTGGTGCCGGGCCTGGAAAAGACTACCTACTCCGTGGTCGTGCCGTCGAATTCAGGACCGTCCGCTTCCGCTTCGGCCTTCGTCGCACGGACCACACCATCCTTGTGATGCGCCGGCGCGTAGATCGTGTACAACTTCAGAGCTTCGGTCGTCGAGGTGTTGATGACGTTGTGCGTCGCCCCAGCCGGGACGATGGCCGAATCCCCGTCACCGACCTTATATTCGGTCTCGTTGATGACAACCTTGCCCTCGCCCTTCTCGAACCGAAAAAACTGGTCACCGGTCTCATGGACCTCCGAGCCGATCTCCTCGCCTGGCAGGAGCGACATGAGCACCAGCTGGCAGTGTTCGGCGGTGTACAGCACATGTCTGAAATCACCGTTTTGTAATGTCAGCTTCTCGATATTGCCGTGATAGCCTTTTTTCATAATGTTCCCT
>CAINXF010000193.1 GCA_903854795.1 Candidatus Kerfeldbacteria bacterium | reverse complement strand
TCGAGGACCCGATCGAATACCGCATGCCGCGCGTCAATCAGACGCAGGTCAGCCCGAAGATCGGCCTAACGTTCGCGATCGGACTTCGCTCACTACTTCGCCAAGACCCGAACATCATCATGGTCGGAGAAATCCGCGATGCGGAAACTGCTGAGATCGCCACACATGCCGCCATGACCGGCCATCTCGTGCTCACCACGCTCCACACGAACGACGCCGTCACTGCGCTCCCTCGGTTGACCGAGATGGGCGTACCGAGCTTCCTCGTAGCGTCGACGACCAACGTCGTCATCGCGCAACGTCTCGTACGGAAGCTGTGTACGCAATGCATCGAAAGTTATACCTTGAGCAAGGTTGCCATCCATAACATCGCGAAGCAAGTCGACGTCCAGAACATCCTCGAAGTGCTCGAACATGAGGGCGTCATTGAGTCGGCTAAACAGTCCCCCGAGACGTTGCTATTCTTCCGGGGCAAAGGCTGTCGACAGTGTAGTGACACCGGTTATAAAGGCCGCATCGGCATTTACGAGATTCTCGAGATCACGCCAGCCGTCAGCGAACTGATTCTCAAAAAGGCTTCGTCCGCTGAGCTGCATGCGATCGCGCTGAAGCAAGGCATGCTCACGATGCTCCACGATGGTTTCATCAAAGCGAAAGCTGGCATCACCACGATCGAGGAAATCCTACGCGTCACGGAAGACTGACATGCCTGAATTCGAATACACCGCACGTACTGCAGAAAACAAAATCGAACACGGCATGCTCGTCGCACAGGATCAGCGTGACCTCGAACAGAAATTACACCTGCGAAACCTCGTCCTCACCACCTCAGCAGTCGGCGCGTCGTCATCCTCGCTGTCGCGCTTTATGTCGGAGTTCCAGAAGATCCCCGCGGTCGAGAAGATCTTCTTCACACAGTACCTCCATGTCATGATCCGTGCGGGTTTTTCGATCGCACGAGCCCTCAATACGCTGACCCAACAGACAACCAACAAGTATTTCAAAAAGGTCATCACCGAGGTGCGCGCCGATGTCGAATCCGGTATGTCGTTCTCGAAAAGTCTCGCAAAACATCCAAAAATTTTCAACGAACTTTACGTCAACATGGTCGCCGCCGGCGAATCGAGCGGCAAACTCGATGAAGTGCTGAGCACGCTCGCCCTGAAGATGAAAAAAGACCATGGACTCCTCTCAAAAGTGAAGGGAGCGCTCACCTATCCAGTGATCATCTTGTTCATCATGATCATCGTCGCAGTTCTGATGGCAGTCGTCGTCATCCCACAACTTACGAGTATTTTCACAGAAAACAACGCCAAGTTGCCGGTCACGACAAGGGTACTTATGTGGATCTCGAACTTCCTCATTCACGACGGGGTATTCGCCATCATTGGTGTGGTGGGACTTGCGGCTGTCGTCATGCGACTCCTGAAAACGAAGAAGGGAAAGCACCTTTTTGATGCAGCGATCCTTAAGTCGCCGATAGCGGGTACGATCGTACGAAAGATCAATCTCGCGCGATTCACCCGATCGCTCTCCTCGATGCTTGAAACGAACATCCCGATCATCGAGACGTTCATGATTATCAGCCGAACCATGGGCAACACATTCTACAAGACAGCGTTCGAGGAAACTGCGCAACGACTCAGGACCGGTAACACCATCGCACACAACCTCGAGACCTACCCCTCGTTGTTTCCACCGCTCACCACGCAGATGATCTCGATCGGCGAAGAAAGCGGATCCCTCGATGCGATCTCAGGCGAGCTCGCGACGTTCTACGAGGAAGAGGTCGATCAGACTATGGCAAACCTCTCCACCATCATCGAACCGATTCTCATGCTGTTCCTCGGCGTCGGCGTTGCGCTCATGGCGGTTGCCATCATCCTTCCGATCTATTCGCTTTCTCAACAGATCTCCTAATATGCGATTGCCAGACCTTTTTACCAATTTCAGCCAACATAGCGCCGGTATCGACCTGTGTGGGGAACAAATTCGATTTGTGCAACTTCGACGCCACCAGAAAGGGTATGAGATCTCGACTTTTGGCAGTATAAAAAAATCCGATACTGCATTCGCACTTACGGACATTCTCAACACTGAGCGCGCAGCTCACGACCTTAGGAATGGGCTGTCGTCGTTTACCCATACAATTCGTGCGGCCTATGTTTCCATCCCTGAACGGCATTCCTTTCTCAAACTACTAGCAGTGCCATCCACCACCGGTACGAGTCTCGATGAATCCGTTCGATGGGAAACGACACAACATATCCCCTACGAGCTCAAAGATCTTACGATCGATTGGATGAAGGTACCGACGAAGGACACTTCGCGCACTTCCGCACTGGTCGCCGCGTGCCCCACGCAGGTCTCGAACGCATACCGCGCGCTGATCGAAAAATCCGGATTGCTCTTGTTTGGGCTTGAGCCTGCATCGGTGGCGCTCGTAAGGGCTCACCAACATCACTTTTCTCAAGACGCCACGTGCATGCTCCTTTCGATCGGCGAACTTGAGAGCATGGCTATCGTGCTAAATAACGGACTCCCCTGCTTCGCTGCTTCGCTGCCATTCACGGTCTCCTCGATTGTAGCAATGCTCATGAAACGCTTCTCTATGACACACCACGACGCACAAAAATCCCTCTATGCGTTCGGGTTCTACAAATTGCGCGCCCGCGGACTTGTACGAGATGCGCTCAAAGACACAATAGATCAGCTCACGAAGCGCATTCATGACATCGATGATTTTTCCCAAACCCATTTCAACGGGATGCGCGCGCTTAGTGAGATTCGCGTCTGCGGACCTGGGGCATCAATCGCGGGCTTTCTCGATGAGCTATCGAGCCGCATGAAACTATCAACGCCGCTTGCCACGCCGATGCCTGGTCTTACATATAGTCGTCATGCTAATGATTTTCCGCGCGTATCTCAGGAGTACGCTGTGGCGCTCGGTCTCGCAATGAACCTTGTAGACGCGCACTAACATATGATACGCCTTAACGTCATCGGCCAAGACGAAAAACGAGCCATTAACGATCTGCTCCGCGCCCATGCACTGCTGTTGTCGCTATTCGCCGCACTTGGTATTTGCGCCGTCACTATTGTCCTTCTTCTTATCGGACGGTCGTATTTCAACATTCGACTTACGAGCGCAAAAGACGAGCTCTCGTCAACAAAAATCGTATCACCTGCGGGAAAAACACTGCCGGTACTTGAGCTCACGACAAAAATGAACGCAGAGCTCGCCGTGCTTGGCCCACAAACAATCGATTACCAATTCGATACTATTCTGCTCGACTTGGGTTTGCACACACCGACCGGCGTCACCTTTACCATGATCGCGCTTGCTTCGAAAGACAATACGCTGACGGCGCAAGGCTACGCTGCGTCGCGCAATGACGTACCACTTCTTGAGTCTAACCTGAAGGGGCTTCCCTACCTGACAAACGTCACAATTCAATCAAGCCTCAATGAACGTACACATGTACCCCTATCGATCAAGGCGACAGTCGATCGAACTAAATTTATCACGAAATGAGATCCCTCCGACCACCATTAGTCATCCTCATGATTGGCACTGTAGTGGTTGCCATATTGATCATAGGTGTCATTGTTCCGCTCATGTCATCGATTGTCTCAACCCGTGCTGAACTTTCAGCGCAGCACGAGCAGGTCGTTGGGCTACAGGCGCAACAACACGACGTCGCGGGTACGGCAAAACAGTACGAAACACTCCAAACGCAAGAACAATCCGTCAGTCAAAAGTTCCTTACTGAAGGAACCTCCGTCGATTTTTTCAACGCTATCGATGCGCTCGTGACCAGTGCGGGCGCCTCGAACTCACAACTTCGCATCGATACACCAGCGCGCACGAAAGACTTCCAGATGCTCGGCATCCATCTGACGTTCAACGCATCATACCGGTCAGTCATTACGTTCGTCCGCGGTCTTTCGCAAATGAAAGAGCTCATCGCCGTCACTAACGTGTCCATTTCAAGCGCGTCGTCCGGCACGCAAAACTCGGTTACCATCGATGCGCAAATACCATGGAACCAACCATTATGAAGCTCACCCTTCACCTACATAGTACGCATCAGCTAGACTGGTATACTCTTTATGTACGGGTGCTCAGCATCACCGCGCTCGTGGTATTTGCATACTGCGTGATACGCGTCGGCCTATTGGTACCTGACCCCACGCTCACAGATGCCACCCTCGCGACCCGCGGCATCCACGTCAACACCACGACGTACGACTCACTCGTCCACTACCAGCAAACCCTTTCCACAAGGGCTGCGGTGGCGATTCCTCAATTCCGCGAGCCTTTCTAGGACTTGACGCGCTCACGCGGGTCATGTATGATGACTTTGCACATTTTTTTCTATGGCCCACACAAAATCAGGCGGCTCTACAGCGTTAGGCCGCGATTCAGAATCGAAGCGACTTGGTGTAAAACGAGCGGATGGCTCGAAGGTTATGCCTGGCGTGATTATTGTCCGTCAACGCGGTACCGCTATTATCAACGGTAAGAACGTGAAACGTGGTTCAGATGACACGTTGTTCTCCATGGCGAAGGGCACAGTGAAGTTCCATACGAAAAAACTCAGGAACTTCCACGGCACGCTGTCGACCAGGACGATCGTCGACGTAATCCCCGCCTAACGTCGTGACGATGAGCACCCTACGTCTTCCGTAGGGATTTTTTTTTAATACATGCTTTAATGAATGCCACGAACAGCGGGTGCGGATCGAGCGGGTACGACTTGAATTCTGGATGGAACTGTACACCCATGAAAAACGGATGCTTTTGAAGCTCCATGATCTCAACAAGATTACGATCGGGGTTCACACCACTCACCATGAGCCCACGGTGCTCCAATTTCGCACGGAACGAGTTGTTGACCTCATAGCGATGACGGTGACGCTCTTTGACCTGCCGAGTGCCGTATGCAACCTGCGCACGTGATCCGTTGACCAGCCTACAACGGTATTCACCGAGGCGCATCGTTCCTCCAAAATCATGGTGATCGAGCTTTTCACGCTGATCGGGCATCATGTCGATGACCGGGAACGGCGTCTTCGGGTCATTCTCGGTCGTATTCGCATCCTTCAACTTGAGCACATGGCGCGCGAACTCGATCACGGCAAGCTGAAGTCCGTAACACAGACCGAAGTACGGAATGGCGTGCGTGCGGACGTATTCAATCGCCGCCATCTTCCCCTCGACGCCACGCGCGCCGAACCCGCCAGGCACGATGATGCCATCGAATGCCGAAAGCTTCTTGAGCGACGACGGATGCTTCTCGTACTCTTCCGCATCTAACCATGTGAGCTTCGGCTGCATGCCGAGCGACCAGCAGGCGTGCTTGATCGACTCGATGACCGAAAGGTACGAGTCGGCGAGTGTAAACTCACCGGTGGCAAAATACTTGCCTATGATGCCGATCGACACGGTACGCTTGCTCTTGTGGATCTTCGTCACGAGCCTTCGCCATTCGGTCAGGTCGCGGGTCCGTTCCTTCATGCCGAACTTCGCGAGGATCTTACTGCCGAGGCCTTCTTTTTCGAAATTGATCGGCACATCGTAGACCGACGGCGCATCCTCCGCCGAGATGATGTCATCGCGATGCATGTTGCAGAACACGGAAATGCGCTCCTTGCGGGGGGCGTCGAGCGGACGCTCCGCCCTGCAGAGCACAAAGTCCGGCTGGATGCCTGCCGAATTGAGCGCGCGGACTGCGTGCTGCGTGGGCTTCGTCTTCATCTCACCAAGCACGTGTGGGATCGGCAGATAGCTCACAAGAATGAACTGAACCGAGGCGGGATCCTGCAGGTGCATCATGCGTGCCGCCTCGAGGAATAGTAGGTTCTCGTACTCACCGACCGTGCCGCCGATCTCGACGATCATGATGTCCGAATGGTTCACCTTTGCGGCGTACTTGATTCTCCGAATGACCTCCTCCGGGATGTGCGGTACCACCTGCACGGATTTCCCATGATATTCGAGGTTCCGTTCGCGTCGGATGACCGACAGGTACACCTGTCCCGTCGTCATGTAGCTATCCTTGGTCAATTCGACGTTAAGGTAGCGCTCGTAGTTACCGATATCCTGGTCAGTCTCGAGCCCATCCTTCGTCACGAACACCTCGCCGTGCTCGGTCGGGTTCATCGTGCCCGCGTCGACGTTCACGTACGGATCCACCTTCATCGCCGATACGCGATACCCAGCACCCTGCAACAACCGCGCGATCGAGGAAACGGCAATACCCTTGCCAAGTCCCGAGAGCACGCCCCCCATGACAAAGATGTACCGCGGTGAATTAGGCATGGTGCGTATCCGCTACTACGGTCACGGTAATCGTCGCCACGTGCGCCGTAGTTAGGTTAATGATAGCGTGATGATCTCCCACATGGTCGATCGGCGAAGGAAACGAAACTACCTTTTCGGTGACGCTGAATCCTTGTTGTTTCAGTGCTGCTACCACCATCGCTTCGGTGACGCGGCCGAATAATTTTCCTTTTGCCGATGCCGCCGCTTGAACGGTCACACGGACGTGTGCAAGGTGTACCGCAAGTTGCGCCATTTCCTTATGGCGTGCTTCCTGCTCTTGCGCTGCGTTCTTCATTTCCTGCTGTGTGCGTGTAATGCGGGCTGTAGTGGCAACCTCCGCATATTTTTGCGGGAGAAGAAAGTTACGCGCATACCCTTCGGTTACTTCCACGATAGCGTCTTTCCGACCGACGCCCTTAACTTCACGCAACAAGATAACTTTCATAGGTTCACTGTACCATATTCCTTCGTCAATCGCATACAATCATTACCGTGCGCTAATGTTATCCAATGCGCTCTGCATCTGGGGATCCTTCTGCGCTGTGGCGTCGGCTTCGGTCAGCGGTATCGGGATCTGCGGCGTCAGTCCTGTGCCATCGATGGAACGTCCGTTCGCGGTAAGCCAATGCGCCACGGTCATTTTCAGCGTAGATCCGTCATCGAGGGTCTCGAGCTCCTGTACCGAGCCCTTACCGAACGACTTCTCGCCGATGGTCACGGCAGCCACTCTATCCTCCAATGCACCCGCGAGGATCTCCGCCGCCGAGGCCGTACCTCCGTTCATGAGAATTGCCACGTGATAATGAGAGAGCGTAGCGGTCCCATCGGCGCTTGTCACATCCTTCTTCCCATTGCCGAAATCCTCGGTAACAACGGGCCCACTTTCGATGAACGCATCTGCTACGCTAACCGCCGCGTCAAGATATCCGCCGGAGTTATTGCGTAGATCGACCACGATCCCTTTTGGTTGTCGTAACGTGATGTCGTGAACCGCCTGCGCGAATTCATTGCCCGTAGTCTGCGCGAAGCTCGTGATCGTGATGACCGCAATCGTCGCACTCTTGATGGTCTTATACGACAACGTAACGCTCTTCAGCTGGATCTGCGACCTCGTGACGGAGATTTTCTTGGCGGGGTCGGTCCCACGTACGATGGTAAGCGTCACAGAGGTGCCTTCCGGGCCACGAATGTGTTGTACGGCCACGTCGAGCGTCATACCATTGGTCGACGTACCATCGATTTCCTGAATGACGTCACCAGCGCGTAAACCCGCTTTTTCGGCAGGCGTACCACTGAGCGGCGCTATGATCACGGTTTTACCGTCCTTCTGGCCGAGCTCAGCGCCGATGCCGTCGAACTTGCCGTTGAGCTCGTTATCGAACGTCTGCGCGTCCGTCGGGTCTAAATAATATGAATACGGATCTCCGAGACTTTGCACCAAACCTGCCGTCGCGCCTTTTACAAGCGTCGAGATGTCGACCGGACGTTTAACGTATTTTGAATTAATTAGATTCCACGCCTGTGCAAGGACATCAAGGTCAGTTTTCGACTTGATGCCGGTAACCTTACGGAGCGCGGATTCGATGGTGGTCGCCTTTCCCGCGTTGGCAGTAATCGACGCGCCGACGATCACGCCGACCACGAACACCGTCGTGACGATCACGCCAAGCCGTATCCGATTTCGAGAGGTATGGGGCTTCAGGGGGTCAGTCATCGATCCGTTCGATTAATGCGCCGAGCGAACGCATACGGTCATCAAGATGTTCGTACCCACGGTCAATCTGATACGCCGGACCGATGGTGCTCGTTCCTTCGGCAATAAGCGAAGCGATAAACAGCGCTGCGCCGGTCCGAATATCGTAACTCGTAATATCGGCCGCGTAGAGGTTAGTTGGTCCGTTAATGAGGATACGATGCGGATCAGCGATGAAAATCTGCGCGCCCATTTTATTGAGCTCCTCGACGTATTTCTGTCGCGCTTCGTACATCCAGTCATGCACGAGACTGGTACCGGTCGCCTGTGTCAACATGACCGCGAACGGTTGTAGTAGGTCGGGATTGAACCCGGGAAACGGCATATTGTGGAGCTTTCGGATGGCCTTCAGTTGCGTTGAGCGATGTACGCAGATGTCACACAGACCATACTGCGGGTTGTCTGAAGGACGTTCATGCTCAATCGAAAAGCTGACATTGACCTCCTTGAACTTCTGCATCTCAAGACGCATGAACGGCAATGCGGCATTTTTTACGCAGATCTCCGCACGTGCCGCCGCCGCAAGACTGATGAACGTCCCGGTCTCGACGGGATCAGGCATCACCGAATACGCGGTTGCGGTATGGAGCGATTTTACACCTTCGATCGTCAACGTGAACGTACCTGTACCGGCAATACGCGCCCCATGCACATTGAGGAACCAACAGAGATCCTGCACCGATGGATCTGCCGCCGCACAGTGTATGATAGTGGTGTGGCCGTCGGCAAGCACTGACGCAAGGATTATGTTTTCGGTGGCGGTCACGCTACCCTCCGAAAGCGTCAACGTGATGTCGCCTCGGTCGTGCTGCTGCAATGAATATACGTCACCGTCATATTCCACGGCGACACCGAGCTGCCGGAAGCTCCCAAGGTGCGCATCGAGCGGACGTGAACCTATCTGATCACCGCCTGGCCCAGGAATACGTACGTTCCCGCACCTTCCTAGGAGCGCTCCCATAAGCAGTACTGACGACCGGAGACGTCGAACCGTCGCCACATCAAGCTTCGATGGGTCGACAGTCGTGGCATCGACAGTCACGGTATGCTCGTCATCCCAATGATAGCGGGCACCAACACTTGAAAGTAGCTCCAGGATACGGTGCACATCCTCGACACGCGGTACGTTCCGTATCGTGCACGACGCCGACAAGAGAAGCGTCGATGCAAGGATCGGCGTCGCGGCATTCTTAGAGCCGCTCACGGTGATGTCTCCCCTGAGTGTCTGCTGACCGGTTATCCTGAATCTAGACATACGGTGGTCGTATTGGCGCAAGCTCTCACACCTGCTACCATTATGTTATTAGGACCGTACTATGGTATCACGGTCTTTGGGTACACGACAATATGGACATCAGAGGCAGACGCGCACTCTACATCTCGGCAATAATCATCTTCCTGATCGTTGCACCGATCCTCCTCCTGTATTCGCAGGGGTATCGATTCGACGTGAAGACCAGGTCGATGATTCACATCGGCGCAATCTCCGTTGATTCGATCCCGCATGGTGCCGTGATCGCCATCGACAGGACTACCACGCGACGCTCGACACCGGCGCTCATCAGCGGCACCTACCCAGGCTCGTATCGCATCGCGCTCTCAAAACCCGGTTTTCAGCCATGGTCAATTGATGCCGTCGTGTCAGCAAATAATACGGCGATTCTTAATGCGACGCTACTACCCGCCACAGCCGCCATCCACTACGCAGTCGATTCACCAATCGTCGCCGCGGCCACCAGCGCAATAAACCGAAAGATCGCGCTCGCGTATGGTACCACCGACCATTTGAACGTCGGCCTTCTTGATATCGGCAATGGGTCATTGACCCCAATCGCACACTACGCGATGCCCTCGATAGACTCCCTTCGACTTACATGGTCACCACATGGTAAATATCTTGCGGTCATGCAACCAACCACTGCATTACATATCATCGACCCCATAACGCAACAGGAGGCATTTGCAGGATCAATACAGCATGCGACTGACATCGTATGGAACCCTTCCAATGACAACATTGCCTACGTCGTCGGTGACGGCTCCCTGTGGGAGATTGATCTCCTGAAAAAGACCTCACGCGTGGTCGCAAGTCCTCACATTGTCGCGGCCGCGTTCGACGTATCCGCGCTATGGATGTTGCGCAGCGACGGCACAGACACGACGGTCGAGCGTTTGAGTGTGTCGTCATCGAACCAGGTGCAACAATCACGCACAATCCCCGTACCGCAGGCGACGCAACTATTTCTGCAATCAGGTCACTGCGTCGTGCTGACGTCCCAATCGGCCTACCTTTTCGACCTTCCTGACGGAAAAATGATCACCCTTCCGGTTTCAGAAATCGACACGGTACATGCGGGTTCGAACCGAGACGAAATATTGCTCTCATCGGCATCCGAGGTATGGACGCTCGACGTGCCTACCTCTGAAATTTCGCTGCTTGTACGACAATCAAACATCCAATCAGCGAGATGGTTCCCGAACCGAAACGCGGTCCTTGTACTCTCAAAGGATGTCGTTCACCTCCATGACATTACCCTGCGGGCCGCGAACGCCGGCCAACTCGGTCCGTTCGACCACGCGCTTTCGATCGTCATCGTAGACGATAAGACCGTCGCCATTCTTTCAGCGACAGCAGTCGACGTCTTACTGTACTAACCTAAGTCCGTGCTTTTCGACGAACGCCTTCGCTCGGCAACGAGGACGTTTGCCGCGAGCAATGAATCAAAGGTGCCGGTATCAAGGTACACGCCCTTAATGATTCGTGCGTCTAGCGTCCCCTCAGCCAAGTAGGCGTTATTCAGGTCGGTGATCTCGATCTCGTTTCGGGAGGAAGGTTTCAGGTCTTTTGCCTTTGCAACCACCGTCGTGTCGTAGATATACAGGCCCGTTGCCACATGGTTCGATGCCGGAACCTTCGGTTTTTCAACTATTGATCTCACCTTCATGTGCGCATCGAGCTCAACGACGCCATACCGTTCCGGATTTGCTACCTCAGTAACGAATATCCGTGCGCCGCTCGTGAAGGACCGCACGGCTTCATTTATGATGTCCTCGTTGTCGAGGAACAAATTATCACCCAATATCAGCGTCACCGGCCCATCACCGATGAACTTCTCACCGATAAGAAATGCCTGGGCAAGCCCTTCGGGTTTTTCCTGGACCTCGTAGGTAATGTGTGCGCCGAATTGCTTCCCAGATCCAAGGATACGGAGGTAATCCCCTGCGTGATCAGGCGCCACGATGACAAGAATGTCGGTGATCCCCGCGTTGAGGAGTGTTTGAAGTGGATAAAAGATCATCGGCCGATCATATATCGGCAACAACTGCTTGCTCGTTACCGTAGTGAGCGGCCGAAGCCGCGTACCAGAGCCCCCAGCGAGAATAATGCCTTTCATACGGTAGTGGTGTTCGTGAATAAATATTCCCTCAATGGCTCTTTCCAATTGCGAAGTGGCGAGAGCTTCGTGGAAACAAGAGTCGAATGTGCGGGTCGTTTTGCGGGACGAGGAAACGAAGCACCTGCGACCGGTACCAACGTTACGGGAAGTTTCGAAATCGAAAAGATTTCTCGCGCGAACTCATACCATGTGCACTCGCCATCGTTTGTCCGATGAAAGATACCGCGCGCATCGGATCGGATAAGATCGAACGTCGTTACGGCAAGGTCGTCGGCATATGTCGGACTCGTACGCTCATCGTCGACCACCGAAATAGTCGATGTACGATGTGCGAGTTCAAGCATCTTTTCGATGAAATTCTTCTTTCCTTGCGTGGACGACGCGCGCCCAAACAACCGCGATGTCCTTATACAAATGAATTGGCAGCCAGACTCCTTGATAAGTTGCTCGCCCTTGAGCTTGCTGCGACCATACGCATTTATCGGATCAGGGACGTCCTGCTCGGCGTATGCCTGAGCATGGTCACCTGAAAAAACATAGTCCGTCGAGAAATGTACCAGGAGGATTCCGTGAGCCATGCAGTAGCTGGCCATCTGCCCCACGGCATCACCATTAATGAGCGTCGCGGTCTGTTCGTTCAATTCAGCACCGTCGACATCAGTGAAGGCGGATGCGTTAATGATGATAGCAGGCGATTCAACTGACAACTTCGGCCCTATCGACGCAAGATCGGTAAGGTCGCAGTTCTTCATGGTCCACGGCACGATGTCGAAGCCAGCGTGGCTCACGTGTCGCAGCGACGTGCCTAATGTGCCGTCGGAGCCCACGAGAAGCACTTTTATCAGACTACCCATGATACTGTTCCTTATAGTATGCGAGGTATTCCCCGGATTTGATCTTATGCCACCATGCCTCATGGTCCCGATACCACTGCACCGTCGAACGGAGACCGTCATCAATTGATACGATTGGTTTCCATCCGAGCGTGCTCTTGAGCTTCGTCGCATCAAGCGCATACCTTCGATCATGCCCAGGCCGATCCTTGACGTATTCGATCGAATCATCCGTTGCGTCAAGGGTCGCGAGGAGCTTTTTCGTCAATTCAAGATTGGTAATGCGATTACCGGTACCGATGTTGTAGGATTCGCCGGCAACGCCCCGGTCGAGGATCGACTCGATGGCGGCACAGTGATCAGACACGAAGATCCATTCACGAACCTGAGCGCCATCGCCGTAGACCGGAATCTTCTTTTTCTCGAGAAGGTTCGTGATGAACAATGGTATGAGCTTTTCCGGATATTGGTATGGGCCGAAAAAGTTACAGCTGTGCGTGACGATACCAGGGAACCCGTACGTTTTCCAGTACGCATGCACGAGGTGATCGCCGCTCGCTTTTGAGGCGGAATACGGACTCGAAGGGTCGAACGGTGTAGACTCGTTCCACTCGCCGTCCTCGATCGAACCATATACCTCATCAGTCGAGATCTGAACGAACTTCGTAACGCCACTTGCCCGTGACGATTCGAGCAACGTCAACGTCCCGATGACATCCGTCATCGCGAAATCGAACGGTCGCGAAATCGAACGGTCGACATGCGTTTCGGCGGCGTAGTTTATCACGACATCGGGATGGAACTTCTTGAACACCCGCTCCATGGCTTCCCGATCCGCAATATCGGCTTTGACGAACGAATAATGCGGATGGCCGGTGACGTCCTTGAGGTTGTCGAGATTGCCCGCATACGTGAGCTTATCGACGTTGACCAGCTCGATATCCTGGCGCTTGTTCAATAAATACCGGACCATGTTCGATCCCATGAACCCTGCGCCGCCGGTCAGGAGGACCTTCATCCTAGGTCCCTTCTTTCCACGCCGACAAGTATGCCTTCTGCTTTGGCGTGAGGACGTCGATGCCGATCCCCATGGTCCTCAATTTCGTGGCCGCGATCTCGTCGTCCAGTTCCTTCGGGAGCGTGTAGACCTTGTGTGTCAGCGTCGTATGATTCTTCTTCACGAACTCCGCGGCGAGTGCCTGGTTCGCGAAGCTCATGTCCATGACTGACGCCGGATGACCTTCGGCGGCCGCGAGGTTCAGAAGACGCCCCTGCGCGATGACGAACACCGTCCGCCCACCCTTGAACTCGTACCCTTCGACGTTCGTACGTGCGGTATAGTGCCGTACCGACTCCGCCCTGATCGCCTTCATGTCGATCTCGACGTCGAAGTGACCGCTGTTGCCGATGATGGCGCCGTGCTTCATGCGACGCACGTGCGCCATGGTGATGACCGAGGTGTTACCCGTGACGGTCACGAACACGTCGCCAAGGCGCGCCGCATCCTCCATCGGCATGACCTCGAAACCGTCCATACGTGCCTCAAGTGCGCACACCGGGTCGACCTCGGTGACGATGATGCGTGCGCCCATGCCGTGGGCACACTTCGAGACTCCCCTACCACAGAATCCATAGCCGGCTACAACGACGACCTTGCCTGCGATAAGGATGTTCGTCGCACGAAGGATCCCGTCGATGGTGCTCTGACCGGTGCCGTAGTGGTTATCAAAGAAGTGCTTGGTCTTCGAATCATTGACCGCGATGACCGGGAACTTCAGCACGCCGTCGCGTTCCATGCTCTTCAGGCGTATCACGCCGGTCGTCGTCTCCTCGGTCGATCCGAACACCGTCGGCGCCTGCGCGCTCCGTTCGCCATGTAGCAACGACACCAGGTCCGCACCGTCGTCCATGGTGATACGCGGCTTCGTATCGAGGACTGCGTTCAGGTGTCGGTAGTACGTCGCGCGATTCTCGCCCTTGATCGCGAACACCGGGATCTTGAAGAACTTAACTACCGCAGCCGCGGTATCGTCCTGCGTCGAGAGCGGGTTTGAGGCGCATAGCACAACCGATGCACCGCCTGCTTTCAACGTCGACGCAAGGACCGCCGTCTCGGTTGTGACGTGCAGGCAACACGCTATGCTTACTCCTTTAAGCGGCTTTTGTCGCTCGAACCGTTGCCGGATCGATCGGAGCACGTCCATTTGGCGTTCTGCCCATTCGATGCGCTGCATACCAACGCGAGCGAGTGACATTTTTTTTACATCGTACTTCATATCGGTGATACTATATTACTGGTAATGATTTAGAAAAAGCGGAACGATACCGTGTTGCGAATTGCTTTCTCGTGAACGCGTGTGTTTGGGTACCTTTCATCTCGACAGTATATGCGCTCGATAGCGATCCCATTCTTCCTGCAACCAGGAACGAACCCGTGGCAAGAAGTCCAGTCACGAATCCCGCACGATATGCGTCGCCGGCCCCGGTAGGATCAACGACCGCGCGGGGACGTACCGCCGGAATTCGAGTAACATCGTTGCCATTATATATGACCGAACCTTTCGCGCCGAGCGTAGTTACGACATACCGCAACATGGTACACAATGAACGCAATGATATTCCTGAATTCTTCGTCAAAAGCGACATCT
>CAINXF010000192.1 GCA_903854795.1 Candidatus Kerfeldbacteria bacterium | reverse complement strand
GGCGTTCACGCCGCGCCGCCGTATACCGCCGTGACGATCGGATCGGGCGTGCCAACCTCGCTTAAGGCGCCGATGGCCGAATGGTCCTCTACGGACGCGGTCAGCGGCGTCGTCGGCTACAAGATCGAGTATACAAAGAATTCCGCCACACCGTTTAATGGTGGCACGCTGAGCGCGGATGCGTCGTATCTGCTACCCACATATGCGACTTCGACTACGGCGTACCTCCGTGTGGTCGCTGTTGACGCCGCAGGGAACGAATCGGCGACTTCAGCCTTCACATATGTCTATCGGGTACCGATGGTCGCGCTCGGCGTATCGTCGTCGAAAGGAAGCGTCGTCATACGCGCCCAAATAAGCGGTTCAGTGAAGTCACGTTTCACGCCGTTCGGGACGCGATTCCAATATGGCATCAGCGTTGCATCCGTGGTTGCGGAATCAGAGAAGCCAGAGGTCGTCGTCGTGGCGCCACAACGTGGCCAGACGAAGATCAAGGTGATGACTACGTCTGGCGCGACCGTCACCGAATTTTCACCGTTTGGGACTGCTGCCACGAGCGGCATCATGGTCGCGCAAGGGAGTCTTGATGCTGATGGAACGTCCGAGTTGATCGCTACTCCGGCGAAAGGGCGCTTCCCACTTCGGATCTTTTCCGAAAAAGGAAAAAAAATCGCGGAATGGTATCCTTACGGGACCTCGTATACCGGAGGGATTACCGCCCGGCTCCTCGACTCCTCTGAAGGACCGTTTATTGTGACGGTTCCCCGTACCGGGGGTACGCTTATTCGCGTTTTTTCGATGAAGGGACATCTTGAGCATCAGTGGTATGCATTTTCTAAACAAGCGACATTCGGTCTTAGTATTGCCACGGGTGATGTGGATGCCGATGGTAACGACGAAATAATCGTGGCGCCCGCTGATGGTGTGCCGCAGGTCAAGGTATTTACCGTCGCGAAGACGTTGTTAGGACAGTTCTTCGTGTTCTCGAAATCGTCGCGTAACGGTGTGGTGCTCGCGACGTCAGATTTGGAGGGAAACGGTCGAGATGCTATCATTGCCGCACCGGCCCACGGCACCGTACAGCTAAAATGTGTCGATGTGAAAGGAAAGACTGTCAAGAAATGCGCGATAGCGCGTTCTGTTCCGTCCGGCGACGTATCAATCACCGATATCAAATGAAGGAACTTTTCAAAGGAATCATCGTCACGATCCAAAATCCGCGCATCGGTTTTCGATTGACGGTGGTTCGACAATTCGTGAAGTTTAGCGTCGTGGGGCTGCTGAACACGTTGGTGAGTTTCAGTGCGTACGCCTTGCTCACTAGGTATGCGCTACTTGACCCTCTGATTGCGAACGGCATTGCGTTCGTCTTTGCCGTGAGCATCAGCTTCGTCCTCAATAAGATGTGGACGTTCAGCAACAAGGGTACGACGTACCTACGGCAGTACTATCGTTTTTTTGCGGTGAGCGGCATTGGTCTGCTAATTTCTGAGATCATTATTTTTGTGCTGCACAAACAGTTTCACGTCTACGATATCACGGCGTTCGTAATCGCGGTGGCGGTCGTCATGTTCTGGAATTTTGGGATAAATCGGTCGTGGACGTTCAGCGAAAAGTAGGTTGCCGAATTGGCCGGTTTCTCGTATAATAGCGACATGTCTGATCCTACAAAAGAAGATCACCCGCGGACCCGTCCGGAACTGTCGATTGTTATTCCAGCGCATAATGAGGAGCTCCGGATCGTGCCGACGCTTCAAAGGTATGCGGGGTACTTCAAGGGTCGGGCCGAGCTTGTCGTAGTGCCGAACGGATGTACCGACAAAACGTATGAAGTTGTTTCGGCATTGCGCGGTACCTTGCCATCAACGCTGAAGATAATCAATATTCCCGATGCTATTGGTAAGAAGGGGCACGCCATTATCGAGGGATTCAAGCAGGCTTCCGGTGCGCGAATCGGGTTTGTCGATGCCGATGTGGCAACCACGCCTGAGGAGTACGATCGTCTTAGTGCGATGTTGGGCTCGTACGACATGGTGTTCGGTTCGCGATGGATCAAGGGAGCAAAAGTCTTTCATAGGACGTCCTTCGTCAGGAAGATCGCCAGTAGGTCGTTCGTGATCCTCGTCAAAGTGCTCTTCGGTCTTCCGTACCACGATACGCAGTGTGGGGTGAAGATATTTACCCACGATGCGCTGCAGCGCGTGTTGCCGCATCTCTCGACGGTCGATGCGGCGATCGATGTGGAGTTGCTACTGGCGGCCCGTCATGTAGGATTGTCTGTACATGAGGAGCCCACGACGTGGACCGACAACGATAGCTCGGTATACTCGACCACGCCATTCAAGTTCTATCGGACTAGCCTGATCATGTTCCGATCCCTCCTACGACTTCGAAAAAAATCATTCGCCACGCATTCCTATGAAAAATAAACCGATATTCGACAGGAAAAACATCCTCATCACCGGTGGTGCGGGGTTCGTCGGCTCGCATTTATGCGACGAGCTCATCAAACATCACAAGGTCATTTGCATCGATAACTTCATCACCGGCTCGGAAGAGAACATCAACCACCTCCTCAAGCACCCTGATTTCGAGTTTATCAAGCACGACATGTCCGAACCGCTCGATCTCGAGATGCTTCCCGAGCTCAGGCCGTTTAAAGTTGCGTTTCAGGGGATTCAAGAGGTCTACAACCTCGCATGTCCGACGTCGCCGAAGGACTACAATGCCTCGCCAATCGAGACGTTGAACGCGAATGGGTTCGGTACGCGTTACGCGCTCGATATCGCGGTGAAATACGGCGCGAAATTCCTTCACGTGTCGACCTCGGCCATTTATGGCGAACCGCTCGAAGCAACGCCGTTCCCGGAGAACTACTGGGGATATGTCGATCCTGTCGGACCGCGGTCTGCCTATAACGAGGGCAAGCGATTTGCCGAGAGCCTCGTGACCCACTATCGCGCAAAGCACCACATCGACGCAAAGATAATTCGTATGTTCAACACGTTCGGTCCGCGTATGCGACTTACGGACGGCCGTATGATCCCGGATTTCGTGAAGAACGCGTTGTCGAGCCAGACGCTGACCATCTATGGCGCGGCCGAGGATCGCAGCACGTATTGCTACATCACCGACATGATCGAAGGCATGATACGCATGATGAATTCGAGCGAGACCGGTCCCATGAACCTCGGGAACCCCGAAACCCACAAGATCAACGAGGTCGCTGAGTACATCATCAAGCTTACCAACTCGCGATCGGTCATCAGCTATAAGCCGCACCTTCCGTACACCGCGAAGCAAGGCATTCCGAACATCAGGCTCGCGAGGGAAAAACTCGGTTGGTTCCCGGTCGTACCGCTTGAGGACGGAATCCAGAAGACCGTCGAGTATATGCGCGGTTCAAGGGCGATCACATTAGATTCATATCCACACTAATAGCCACTAATCATCCATACATGAAAGCACGTACACCACGCAGCACTATGGTCATCACCTCAGAGTCGGTCACTGAAGGACATCCTGACAAGGTGTGTGATCAAATATCCGACGCGATTCTTGATGCGGTTCTGGCGAAAGACCCTGCGGGAAGGGTCGCGGTCGAGACGCTCGTTGCCACCGGTCTCGTCGTCGTCGCTGGTCAATTGACGACGACCGCATACGTCGATATCCCGAAGATCGTCAGGGCGACAATCAAGAAGATCGGCTATGATCAGCACTCCTATGGGTTTCATTGGGAGGATTGCGGTGTACTCGTATCCATCGATGAACAGAGTCCCGACATCGCGCAAGGTGTCGATACCGGCGCAAAACATCAGCAGGGCGCAGGCGACCAGGGCCTGATGTACGGCTATGCCTCCGATGAGACGAAGGAGCTGATGCCGTTGCCGATCATGCTCAGCCATCGTCTCGCAGAACGGCTCGCACGCGTACGCAAGAATAAAACGCTTCCATACTTACGGCCTGACGGAAAGACGGAAGTCGCCGTCGAGTATGTGGACGGTGTGCCGCGACGTTTGACGTCAGTCGTCATCGCTGCGCAGCACGATCCGGATATCGACGAGGCGAAGGTCAAGCGGGATATCATGCGTGAGGTGATCAAGCCGGTCTGTAAGCGTTACCTCGACCGCTCAACGAAATACTTCATCAATGCCACCGGGAAGTTCGTAAAGGGCGGTCCGCCGGCTGATACCGGTCTCACCGGGCGGAAGATTATCGTCGATACGTACGGCGGCATGAGCCGCCATGGTGGCGGATGCTTCTCGGGAAAGGATCCCTCGAAGGTCGACCGGTCTGCCGCATACGCCGCGCGGTACGTCGCGAAGAACATCGTTGCCGCAGGTCTCGCGAAACGGTGTGAGGTGCAGATTGCGTACGTGATCGGTGTCGCCGAGCCGATCAGCGTGATGGTCGAAACGTTCGGTACGAGCCAGTACTCCTCGCAGCAGCTCGAGAAAATCGTTCGTGCGACGTTCGATCTCCGACCCGCGGCCATCATCAAAGAGCTGAAGCTTCGTCGACCGATCTACCTTGCGACCGCCGCCTACGGACACTTCGGTCGTAGCGGTGCCGGATTCACGTGGGAGCGAACGGATAAGGTCGCTATTCTTCGACGCCTATCCGAAACATTGTCTTCAAGAACATGATAGAGGGCGTTGAAATCAAGAAACTCGTAACCCATCCGGACGACCGCGGGTGTTTCAACGAAATTCTTCGTGATGATGATAAGTTGTTGGCGCATTTCGGTCAGGCCTCAATAACGACCACCTACCCTGGTGTCATCAAGGCATTTCATTGGCATGAAAAACAGGACGACCTGTGGTATGTGGTATCAGGAATGGCGCAGGTCGTGTTACACGACCGCCGTGACGGCTCGCCGACACAAGGTCAGACCAATGTGATCTACGCGGGCGACCAGAATCAGGTACTGATAAAAATCCCTGTGGGTGTTCTGCATGGATACCGTGTCATTGGTCCTAAGCCGGTGACGTTGATCTACTTCACCACGAAATCGTATGTTGCTGCGGATCCCGACGAACTGCGTGTTGCGTTTGACGACCCTGCAATAGGATTTGATTGGTCCACAAAGAACCGATGACGCCCAACGTGGTAGTCTCAGGTTCGCTCGCGTTCGATCGGATCTATGATTATCCGGGTCGTTTCAAGGATTCCATTAATCCAAAGAAGCTCCATCAGCTCAATGTCAGTTTCATGGTGAGGACCGTGAAGGAAAGCTTTGGTGGAACCGCAGGTAACATCGGGTATTCGCTGGCGCTGCTTGGCGTGAAGCCGACGGTGATCGGGTCGGTTGGTAATGATTTTATTCGGTATCGTCGGTGGCTCACGGCACACGGTGTTTCATGTGCGCACATCATGACCCATCACGACGCGGTGACCGCGTCGGCGCATATCATTACCGATAAGGACAATAACCAGATCTCAGTGTTCCACCCGGGGGCACTGGCGAAAGCGATTGACACAAAGCGGCCGACGCTACGCCGCGCAATTGCCTCGGCGCGTTATGCGATCATCGCGCCTGATAACACAGTGACGATGGCTCGCATGGCCGCGCAGTGTCGCGCGCAGAACGTCGCGTACCTGTTCGACCCGGGTCAACAGCTCACCGCATTGACGCGTACGCAACTTCGCGCCATTCTCACCCACGCGGACGGTGTGATCACGAACGATTACGAGATGTCGCTTTTGACGAAG
>CAINXF010000191.1 GCA_903854795.1 Candidatus Kerfeldbacteria bacterium | reverse complement strand
TAGCATTGAAATATAATTCAAAGATGTCATTAATACTGGCATATATGAAAATATCAAGCTGGGTCACGTTTCCCCTCGGCATCGTGCTGGGGGTGTTCATCATTCCGTTTATGGTGTTGGCGATCGATGGTCATCCGTTGCCATGCATGATGCCGGTCTATGATAGCCCGTCATTCCTCGCAAAAGTCACGGAATTCGTGTTTCCGATGGCGCAAGCGTGCGGCGGAGGTCGAAGTGGTGGCAGTGTCCAGCCACCGGCCGTGCCCGACTGTCCGTTACCGCCGCCGGGATTCAAAATGGAGGACCCCGAGATACTGAGCGGAGCGACCTGTCGTGGCGCCTGCGGAACCAACTGTACCTCGCCATCGTGCGTCGGAAGCTCCGTGAACTACGAGTACTGCATAGGTACCTCTTCCGCACACCGGTGGTGTTCATATCCGTACCTGATGTGCGGAAGCCATCCGTTCTGTGTGAAGCATGACAACTGTTATGACCATTGCGTCGTGCGTGACGAGACGTGCTACGCCGCGTGCAACGCGGAATGCGCGATAGATTACCCGACCCGCCCGGATTGGTGCGCTTCGTGGCTCATGGGTGGTGGTCCATACACCGATACGCTCAAGTATGTGAATTTCGCCGTAGTCGGTGAGGTGCAGTCCGGGCCGTGTCCGTGATGGATATTATTTGAACATCGAATACCACAAAACCGTCGATGAGGCGGTTTTGTAATTAAATGATTGATACCAAAAAATTCGAGCAGGAGCCTTTTCGGGATTTACGAAGCTGTCAGTCCTTCTTTCGGTACTGCGTGAGGCCGTATGCGAACGTGGCGATACCGCCCCAGAACAGTACGCCGAGGAACCACTCGTTCCTCAAGAACGTCAGCTTATTGTCGCCGACCGCTCCGGCGACGATGCCACTCAAGACCCAAAGGCCAAACACGCCGAGACCGGTGAAGATGAACGTGGTGTTCCGTACGGCCACCTCGGTCTGTGTCGATTTTCGGGAATATGTTCGTTTGTTGCTCATATGGAAATCATGATGCGTAGGCACGGGGGTACTATAACGCAGAATCGTTTGCAGGGCAAAAGACCGTGATGTGGTATGATTCGTACATGAAAGATGAGCTGATCGACATTGTGAACGAGAAGGACGAGGTTGTCGGGACGTCCCTGAAGCACGACGCGCATGCACAAGGTAAACGCCTCCGCATTTCGCACGTGTTCATCTTCAATTCAAAAGGTGAGCTCGCGCTCCAACTGCGCAGCACCACCGTCTCGTTCAAGCCGGGTCACTGGGTGACGACCGGAAGCGGCCATATCGGTGCGGGAGAGACGTACCTGGACGCAGGCATTCGTGAACTGCGCGAGGAAGCGGGGATCGACGTGCCGTTGACGTTCGAGGGGACCGAGTTCTACAAGGCCGACAATGGCGCGGAGGAGTTCCTCGGGATCATGCGCGGCACGTATGATGGAAATTTCATATGTGATGCCGACGATGTCGCGGAGATCAGGTGGTGCTTGATGGAGGAGGTCCAGCGGATGGTAACGCGCGGGGAACCGTTCCATCCGGAGTTCCTGTTCCTGTTGAGGAAACGGTTCGGTATTTCGTGATATAGTGATGCCATGAAGCTCATATTCATCTACGGTCCGCCTGGCGTCGGTAAGCTCACCGTCGCGAAAATACTGGCGAAACGTACGAGTTACAAACTGTTCCATAACCACCTCACCCGCGACATGGTCGGTTCATTGTTCGAATCGGGAAGTCGTCCATTCAGCGAATTGATCCGTCGTTACCGTTACGACATGATCGAAGAAGCGGCGAAGCATCGCGTGAACGGCGTCGTCTTCACCTATGCTTACTATGCGCGTGTTGATGACAAGGATGTCGGGGAGTACGTCCGTCGGATGGGAAAATACCGTGCAGCGGTATGCTTCGTGCAATTAACATGCTCGAAGAAGGAGCTAGAGCGGCGCGTCAAACGGCAGGATCGGAAGGTATACGACAAGATCCATAAGGTACCGACGCTCAGGAAACTGATGAAGAAGTATGACATCATGTCGACTGCGCCGTTCCCGAACACGCTCATCATCGACAATACGACGACATCGCCGGCACGCGTGGCAACCATGATCCAGAAACATTGGAAACTATGACAGAGCATGAATCATCTATGACGCCTGAGCTCCATGAGCAACCGACTGAAGAGGTCGTCGTGCTGCTGAAACCGGGCGCCGTTGAGTACGAGGACCGTTTCAATGAGTTCGCACGCGAGCACGGATTCACTATCGAGTCCCGGCAAGAGCAAGTTTTCGACGAGGAGACGATTCGTCGTTTCTACCCGCACGCCGAGGAGCAGTACATCGAAGGGATGACCGATTACTTTTTACGCGAGCCGACGGTCGCGTTGGTCGTAAAAGGAAATGGCGTCCTTGCCACGTGCATGCGGCTCAAGAGACACGTACGCGGCATATTGAAGCTCGGTCATCCTGAAACAGGGCTGCACAGTTCTGACAGCGCCGATGAGGCGACCAGGGAAAAAGACGCGCTTGGGTTATGAGTTCGGTGATACACTGACGCTATGAAGATCGGTCATGACTACATCGGCGTGGCGACGCCGTTCTACTGCACGGACGGGCATGGGAAGTTCCTTCTTCACAAGCGCAGCAAGAATTGCCGCGACGAGCACGGCGCGTGGGACACCGGCTCAGGCCAGCTCGAGTTCGGCTCGACGCTCGAGGAGAACGTCCTTCGCGAAGTGCGAGAGGAGTACGGCTGTGACGGCGAGATCCTTGAGCAGCTTCCGCCACGATCGGTGTTGCGGACCAACGATGGTCAGCCGACGCATTGGGTCGCCTGTCCGTTCGTGATAAAAGTCGACCCGGCGAAGGTCAGGAACAACGAACCGCACAAGATCGAGAACCTCGGGTGGTTCTCGCTCGATGCATTACCTGAGCCGCTGCATACGGGATTGAGCCAAACGCTCAAATCGCTTGGGAGCAGGCTGGACAAGTATAATTAAATTTTCGCGGATATTCGAAAGCCCCGGTCAATCCATGAACGGGGCTTTTCGAGACAGAGCATCGGCGAATCGTTCGCCGTTTTTGTTCGCTACCTGAGAGGCGGCCGAGCCTTTCCGATCGTCTCGCCGCAGGGGCCGAAGATCGTACCCGTGTGCTTGTCGATTTGGGCACGATACGTTGAGAGACCGTTTCTGATCGTGGCGATCCTACCCAGACGGTCGATCATGGCGATGACCTCGCCGTCGGTGACGGGCGTGCCGCGTCGTATCTTTCCGCTCACCGCATCGAGGTAACCGATGACCGAGTTTGGCTTCGTGCCACCGATGGTCCTGATGAGACCGGTGTAATCGATGGCGTAGGAGGCCTTCTTCTCCTCGTACAGCACGATGCCGATAAGCTTGGTGCCGAGGTATCGCTGAGCGGCGTCGGTCACGCTAGGGTGTTTCTCCGGTCGCGCGGTCGACGGTCCGCCACTATTGAACCAGCCATGCTTCCAGACGTACTGCGTCTCGGCGACGTTGCGGTGCTTGATACTCCAGTCGTTCTGGAGCGAGGCATACGCTTCGTCGGACGTTGCGACCAACTCACCACCGATGAAGGCGATGCGGTTGTCCGCGACGCACGTCCGGTACGGAGGCCGGGGGATCGGCAGGTTGTTCTGGCTGCGGTCGTAGTGGACGTAGATGTCCCGCGGTCCGCCGTAGAGCAGGACGTAGTTGCCCGCGCCCTCCATGAACCGCATGGTGTTTCGACTGTTCGACCAGCTGTGTCGCCGGTCGACGTCGAACACAACGTCGATGTGCGGGTAGTGCTGCCCCGGACGATCGAACCAGAACACCAGCGCGAACGTGGCATTCGTGCCGTCGATGTTGAAGGTGGCATTGTCACCGGAGTTCGGGGCGTCTGTCCCGTCGCTGAGCATGTGTCGTCCTGGCCCATGTACGGTGTAGTCGCCCACGTGCTTCAACTTTGCCAAGGGCTTCCATGGGTACTGACTGAAGTACGTGTCGGGAGCGACATTCGGGTCGATCCAGGCCTGTACGCGGTAGTTCTCCATCGACGAGTTGGTCCGTTCGACTGAGAACGCGAGCTGACGGGTGTAGTACAGGTGGAGAGCGTTCTGGCTCTCCGCACGTGCGACGATCGGCGTAAGAACGCAGAGCATCGTCGCGACAAGGCACAGAGAGCGGAAGCGCATGTGGTGGTCCAGCCTTTCAGGTATTCGATTTTTGACGAACTGCGAACCGCATAGCATGACGCATAAATTAGAAAATGTCAAGGCCTTCATGATGAACGTCTTACGTGATCAGCATGGAAATAATCCCTGCTTTGCCGGGGTATTAGTTGTTATATGATGCGCAATT
>CAINXF010000190.1 GCA_903854795.1 Candidatus Kerfeldbacteria bacterium | reverse complement strand
TGTTGATGATGGTATGCGACGACAGCTCCTGTGCGATCGACACCGCGCAATAATCGGTCGAATGACCTGGTTTGTCGCCTGCCGCAATCAGCAGCCGGGCACGTGAACGGCGTAACCCTTTGAATTGCGTGACCACCGGCTCACGAACACCTAACACCGCGCGCATCAACTCCGCGTTGAGTATCGTCGCCTTGATGCCGACTTCATGCAAGGCACTTGTTGGATGTGCACCAAGACGACGCGCGATCGCGATGTACTGACGCGATGTCGATCCGCCACCGCAGACCAGCACGATATGTCGTGTGCGAACTACGCGTCGAATGAACTCACGAAAACGCCTGTTGAAGTGCTCATCAGGCCCGTCGGGCGCCAGCACCGATCCGCCGATCGAAAAAATAAGCGGTTCCTTCGTCATTTGAGGTATTGTTGGACGTTCGCGACGTGCTCGTCATAGGTCTTCGCGTAATGCACAGTCCCCGAAGAATCGGTCAGGAAATAAAGATACGCGTTCGGTTGCGGGTTGATCGCCGCGTTGATGCTGGACAATCCTGGATTTGCGATCGGACCTGGCGGTAACCCGTTGTATTTATAGGTGTTATACGGCGAGTCGATCTGGGTATCGCCCGGCTGGACGTCGCTCTTTCCGGTCGCATACTTCACCGTTACGTCAGACTGCAGCGGCATGCCCATGCCGATCCGCCGCCAGAAAATATCAGCGACCATCCGACGATCGGCATCGGTCCGTGCCTCGCGCTCAACGATCGAGGCGAGCGTGAGCACGTCGGCGAGCGTTCGTCCTTGCGTTCTGATCTGCGTCCGCATGTCCGCAGTGACCTTGATGCCGAAGTTCGTCAGCATTTTCTTGATGACGTCCGTCGCGGTCGCGGTCGGGAACACACGATACGTATCGGGAAACAAATATCCCTGCAACGATGCCGTTGCGGGCTTTTCGCTCAAGAAATCGAAACGGTCATCAGGAAGGATCGTCCGCGAATCAGTAGCATTCGATGCCGAAATAAAATCCTGCGACGTCCCGATGCCACGCGACTCGAGGTACGCACCGATCTGCGCGTTCGTCCATCCTTCCGGTATGGTCAATGTGACCTCGTTGGGCGACGCCTCCTTCGACAGCGCCTTCGCAATCGCCGTCGAGCTCATCGAAGGCGACAGCTCGTACGTCCCCGCCTTAAGGTCCTTGCCGAGCCCCGCGAGCAGCACCGCGAGCTCGAACATGTATTTATTCCTGACCAGATGCGCATCATTGAGTTGCCGCGAAATGCCCTGGAACCCGGCTTTTGGTGCGATAGTGATGACCGAAATGTTCTCGTTATGCGCGTCAGCTGGACGAAGTTCGTAGAAAAACCACCAGATCGCGCCAATGATCACCAACGCCGGAATGACGAACATGGCAGTGCTGACGATCGGTGAGGTGCGGTGGCGTGACATATTAAAGAAGGTGGTGCATCCGCTGCCGCTCGAGCTCGGTCACAATTTTCTTCACATCCTGAGCTCGATCCTTCGGACAGATAAGGAGCGCATCTTTGGTATCGATGACCACCATGTTCCTAAGACCAGTCGTAGTAATGACCTTGTCGGTATACGAGTAAATAAGGTTCCCGGAGGAATCTATGCCCACGTGTTTTCCACGGACGATGTTGTGCGTCGGGTCTACCGCGAGCATATCATGGACCGTTCGCCAACTCCCGATATCGAGCCATGTGATGTTCGCGGGGAACACCAGCATATGGCGGTCGCGCTCCATGATCGCATAGTCGATCGAGATCTTCTCCAATTTCGGAAAAAGGCGTCTGATTGTTTCCTGTTCCCGTTTTGTCCCGATATCATGATGGATTTGCATCAAGATCCGGTACGACTCCGGCAGCCACCGTTTGAATTTATCGAGCATCGCATCCGCCCTGAACACGAACCATGCCGGGTTCCAAAGATACCGCCAGTCGCTCACGTATTTCGTTGCGTGGACGAGGTCAGGCTTCTCGATGAACCTATCGACGGAAAAAAACTCATGTGATCCGATCGATCCCACCTGGCTGTCCATCTTGATGTACCCGAGTCCTGTGTCGGGATAGCGCGGACGAATACCGACAGTCACCGTACGGGTCGGTTGTTGTTTCACGAGCCGTTCCGCGGCTTTTACCAAACGGAAGAACTCACGCTCCTCTTTGATGTACTGATCCGTCCATGCGGTAAAGATGACCTCTCCGGGATTCTGCTTATGGAGATACGCGGCCACGAGTCCGATCGCTGCTGCGGTATCGCGCTTCGCCGGTTCCAAGATGTAATGACTTTTGGGAAGACCTCTCAGTTGCTTTTTCACGATCGGAAACTGGGAACTACCGGTCGATACAAAAATATTGTCGGCCGACCATCCACGCCGAAGACGCGCGAACGTCATCTGCAACAATGTCTGTTGATTCTCCCCGAACGTCTGAACCTGCTTCGGCGAATTCCTCCGCGAAACCGGCCAGAGTCTCGTGCCGCTTCCTCCCGCAAAAATTACTGCCTTCATAAGGACCAGTGTAGCATATTTGATTAATCGATTACGAGCGGCACGAACTGGAATCCCGGGAAACGCTGCTCGCGGAAGTCGCCGTTACCGAGCTTCTCGATGAGCACCATCTCCTGCACAAACTCGCCCACCGGGATCACGAGACGTCCGCCGACCGCGAGCTGGTCGAGGAGCGCGCGTGGCACTGTACGCGCGGCGGCCGCGACCTGGATCCGATCGTACGGCGCGAACTCCGATAATCCACGGCTCCCGTCGCCGATGAACAGTTCGACCGTCGTATATCCAGCACGGCGCAGATTGTCCTCGCCAAACGCCTTCAACTGGGGTATGAGCTCCATGGCGTAGACCTTGCCCATGGTACCCACGATTTCCGCGAGAAGTGCCGTGGACCACGCCGAACCGGACCCAACATCAAGAACGTGATTCCCCTGCTCCGGTTGCAGGAGTTCGAGCATGAACGCGACCGTCAGGGGCTGGGAGATCGTCTGACCGAACCCTATCGGCAACGGCTCGTCGAGCGTCGCATCTTGGTCAAAATCCGCATGAACGAACTTTCGCCGGTCAACCGCCTGAAAAACCTTGATAATCCTAGGGGTTTTCAGGATTCCCTTGCTCGAAAGCGATTCTATGAGTTCTTTCACGATAGTAGTATACGGCAATGCATCCTGTGCGAAGCCTGAAATAATCGAACCTACGTAGACGTATATATTTAGCGAACATTACGTGTTATTTCAACCAATTCCATATACCACCTGTGGATAAGTATAGTTATATCAAGTAGACGGTCCGCCTCGATCAACTTGGGGTTAGAGCCACATTTTTGGCTCAAAAACGACCCTACAAAGGATATGCACGACAATCCAGTAAATTAGTTGACAATTTACCTCCTTTCTACTAAGGTGGTTGAGCAGAAATCGCTCGTTCACTTGCGAAAAATCGCATGAATTTCATCGCTCATTGTACGCTCATTTACGGCTAACGCCGATCCTGCTCGTTCGCACAACACCTTGGAGGGAAGAGAAAGCCAACAAAACTTCATAAGATCCACGATGCTGGAGAGTTCGTGAATACTTAAAAAACTTATTAGGTTTTGCTGGCTTTTTTGTAACCAAATCGATTATCACTCAACAATCAATTAATTTAACTAACGATAACGAGGAAAACATTATCAACACGCATATGACAAGCATCAATTTCATCCAGAAGAAGAGTTTCAAGGAAAAGGCCTTCAAGACGATCAGCGTCTTCGTCGGCGTCGTCACCATCCTCAACGTGAGCATGGTCGGCGCGCTACTTGCCCCAACAGCGGCTAGCGCGGCAACCACCGATTCCGGCGCTATTTGGACAACCACCGGCACCTGCGGGGCACCACAAGACGCCAACCATTACAAAGTCGGCGATAATGTCTACATTAACGCCAGTGGTTTTACCAATAATCATACCTACAGCTGGACGATCGTAGGCCAGCCAGGCGGCGCATCGTCAAAACCAAATGTTACGGTGGCCAGCGGCTCGAAGCAAACCGACAACAGCGGCAATGTCTGCTTCAAAGCCTACACCGTCAAAAGCGATGACAATGGCGAATTCCACGTTACGTACGGCAACAAATCAGATAATTACCGCGTCGATGGCGTGGCCAAACTCTGCGGCTTGACGTTAACAAAGTCTGTATCGAACATTACTCATCCTAATGGCCCAAACCAACCAGGCGATACACTGGAATACCAGATTGATTACGTGAACAACGGTAATGCCGTATGTCACGGCGGTGGCGTTCGTATTGATGATACTGTTCCGACCGGATTGACCTACAATGGCGTCCATACGGAATCAGTCGACGGTAATGAAAACCTGTTAGAAAATGATAAACCCGAATCTGGAAATCTACTCCCAATCCAGTTTGGCTATCCGTTCGGCGACTTGGTGGGTATCGGTTTCCCAGTTGCAAATCCAATAGAAAATCTTACGCTAGGTGCCAGCCTACTCAGCTGGGACACCAACAATATTTCGCCGAAAGAATATGGACACGTGACATTCCAGGTCACAATCAATGATGTTCCAAGCTGCACGACAAAGACGTACGAAAACACCGCCAAGGGATACGCCGACGAATTGATGCGATTGACGCCAAGACAAGTCGTTAGTAGCAACACCACTTCAACCACAGTCACGACCGCCTGTATCGGATCATTAAAGGTCACGAAGGTTGTCTCTGGTGGAACAGCGAAGGCGGAACAGTTCGGTATTCGACTCAATAACACCGGAACCTACACCAGCCCAGCGGCCGGTAAAGACTTCGTCACGTTCGACGGATTAACGGCTGGGCAAAAATATTCGGCCGACGAGACACTCAATGGTCTCCCCTACACCCAAACAGGAAACACCTGCGTCGACAAGAAAATTGTCGCCGGACAGACGGTAACGTGCACAATAACCAACGCCTACACTCCAAAAGGTACTATTACCGTCTACAAATACCAGAACGATGGCGCGACTCCCCTTGCAGGCGCCACCTTCAAGGTCTGCCCACATAATTCGACGACCGGCTGCATTGCCATCACAGATGGCGTCGCACCGGACGCGACCGCCGATGGCGTCGTCGTCTTCAACAACCTCGACAGCAGCAAATCGTACGACGTCACGGAAACCGTCGCACCGACCGGTTGGAATCGCAGCACGGACACGCATAAGGTGACGCTCTCGTATGACCACCCGACCAGCTCGACATCGTTCAACGACACGCCCGTCGGGAAGTGCGTGTTCGACTACTCGAAGAAGGTCGATCCATCGGGAGACCATACCGCCAAACCAGGCGATACCCTGACCTACACGCTCCATTACGAGAATAAGGGCAACGCGAACTGCACGGGCGGTGGCGTCATCATGAAAGACACCATTCCGGCGAACACGACGTACATCGACGGTAGCCACCCAGCGGGCGTCGACTACAGCAAGACCGGCTCCACACTGACGTGGAACGCGCATACGGTGGTGCCTGGCGAATCAGGAGACCTGACGTTCAAAGTCAAGGTCAACGACGGCGCATACTGCAAGACGATCATGAACAAAGGCGAAGCGTTCGCTGACCAATTCCCTGATGGCATGTGGACCAACGAGGTGACGACCAACACGGCCTGCAATGGCACGCTCACCGTCATCAAGAACGTCATCAACGACAACGGTGGTTTGAAAACGGCCGACATGTTCAAGCTGCATGCGTCCAACGGAACACCGGGTGACTTCAACGGCAGTGCTACCGGAACCTCGGTGAGTATCCCTGTCGGCAAGACCTACAATGTCACCGAAGATGTTGATGCTGGCTATGCCACAAGCTATTCCGCTGACTGTACCGGCACCATGTCGACGAGCGGAACGAAGACTTGCACGGTCACCAACAACGACAAACCCGGGATGCTCATCGTTAAGAAACACATCATCAACAATAACGGCGGTGTAAAGAAAGCCGACGCGTTCACGATGCTTGTCACTGGAAGAAACGTCTCAAACTCATCCTTCTCTGGTAACGAGGATGGCACTACCGTCACACTCAGCACCGGCGACTTCACGGTCTCCGAGGGCGACCACACTGGGTATGCTATGAGCGTCGGTGAAGACTGCTCTGGCAAGATCGCGAATGGTGAGGAAAAGACCTGCACGATCACCAACGAGGACATCGCGCCGTCACTCACCCTTGTGAAGCACGTGAGCGAGAACTCGCCGCTCCCCGCAAGCGCCTGGCAACTCTCCGCAACAGGCACCGAGACGCCGCTCTATGGCACCTCCGGCGTGACGAGCGGATCGAACTTCCTCGCGGGCACTTATACGCTCGGTGAATCCAGCATCCCTGGGTACACCGCAAGCGCATGGACCTGCGACGGCGCGTCCGTCGAAGGGAACCAGATCATGCTCGGCGTCGGCCAGTCCGCAACCTGCGCGATCACGAACACGTTCACCCCGCTCACGATCGTGAAAACGGTCAACAAAGCGACGGCGACCCCAGGCGACGTCCTGACGTACACGATCACGGTCACCAACCCGAGCGATCAGAACATCAACGATGCGAAGGTCACTGACGTCGTGCCCTCCTACCTCACACCGATGCTTCCGATCGTCGACGCGACGAACTACGATGTCACTACACGTACGATCACCTGGCAGGGATTCAACGTCAACGCTCACGGCACCAAGGTCTTCACGTACCAGGCGACCGTCGACTCGCTCATGCCGTTCGGCACGACGAAGATCACGAACACGGCAGTCCTCGGCTGCAGCGACATTCGGGAAGACGCACGCGTATCGTTGTCGACCGTGGCGCCGATCGACGGCCCACAGTGTCTGTGGCACGGTTCATCCTCGGTCGATACGAACGTCACCGCAGGTTCGACCATCGTCGTCACGAAGACCGGCGCGGCAACCGTCGTCCCGGGCAACAACCTCGTGTACACGATCACCTGGTCGATCGCGGGTAACGCCCCGGTCACCGGCGCGAAGATCACTGACGCGCTCCCGACGAACACGACGTTCGTTTTGGCAGACTGCGGCACCACGACCGGCACCTGCACGCCCGCCAACGCATCGAATACCGAGACATGGACGCTCGGCAACCGCAACCCCGGCGAGCACGGCACGGTCACGATGACCGTCAAAGTGGCAGCACCGCTCGCCAACGCGACCGTCATCACCAACACCGCGGTGTTCACGACTAACGAAGTTGGACCGGTCCAATCGGTGGCCAATACGACGGTACAGTCGGGTCCGATCCTCTCAATCACGAAGTCCAACGACCTCACGACGTTCACCACGCCAGGCAAGGTCGTGAACTACACCGTGGTCGTCACGAACGCCTCGACCGCGACCGACACCGCAAAGAACGTCGTCATGACCGACACGCTCCCGACCGGCTTCACCTTCGCGGCTGATGGCACGACGACCAAGTCGTTCACGATCGGCAACCTGACACCGGGCCAGTCCGTGACCACGACCTTCCTGGTCAACATC
>CAINXF010000189.1 GCA_903854795.1 Candidatus Kerfeldbacteria bacterium | reverse complement strand
CCGTCCCGCCGTCGCCGCCATAAGCCAAGGACCGATGTTACTCGCGGTTACCACCTGCGCAGGATTATCTTGTGCGAGTATCTTAGCGTAACTACTCCCCGCCGGCATCGCGATCGGCAGCACGCCACGAATGTCCAACGTACCGTTCGAATATCGACGCAGCGTTAACTCATCCGGCCAAAGGTGAACGAGTACGAGATCGCCCGGCTGTTCATGTTGTTCGATAGATTCGGCGATCCCCACCCATGGCAACGGCTCGCCACGAACGAGCGCCGGAAGCTCAATCATGGTCGACATAGACAACACCAACGCGATAAGCGCGCCGATCATCCACGACCGTCGCCACCATAGAGTCACACCGTAGGTGACGATAGCGACGAACGAGATACATGCCGGAAGAAAATACTTCGGGAACGGGCGTATCACCGCGGTAAGCGACAATGAACACACACACACCATTCCGAATAAAACTAGTAATTGCCGATCGGCGTGCCGTATAGACGAAAAGCGTCGGCGTATCGCCTGCCACAACACCGTGCCGACCGCCAAGACAACGATAGCTAGCATCAGCCCTCGAGAAATATTAAACGGCACGCCGACAATCTCCTTATGCATAACAAGAAGTCCATGGTGGAACATCACATAATCACGAAGCACCTCGAATACGCCCCGCAACAATCCATGAGCGTCACGATTATAGATCGGATATCCGATCGGATGTGTGCGCCAAAACATAATGACGGAAGTGAACCACCCAACGCCGACGATTACTGGTCCCGCGGCGATTATTGCAAGACGTCTCAGGAGAAGCTTAATTGGTCGGCAATACCACATAACAAATATGCCCTGTGCGATGAGTACGGGGGCGGCGGTCAAGTGGGTCAACAACATCAACGTCGATACGATGATGTGTGCTACCGCATTCCACCGCGTTGGATGCTGAAACCAGCGCCAGAATATCCCAATACAGAACACTAAAAAAAGTGTGAGTAATCCGTACATACGTGTTTCCCGCGACATCACCACCAATACCGTCGATGAACTACCAAGGGCAAAGGCGAAGACTGAGGCTTTTTTTCCCCACCATGTCTTAATGAACAACGAAAAAATAATGACCGCAAGTGTTCCCGCAATCGAAGAGAAAACCCTCAACGCAATGTCGCCTGATCCAAAGAGGCTCGACCAAAGTTTCAACATGACGTAATACAACGGCGGATTCCGTCCTTCCGCCTGTACGACGGAGAACAAAGTGTGCCACGGAAGCTTCGCAACATATGCGGCAAACGCCTCGTCGAACGAATATCCGTAATTAAGATACGCGAACCGGTACACTATCGCAAAAACACCTACCCATAAAAACAACACGACGGGAATCGCCCGAAGGATTCGCGCGCGTGGCCCGATAGTGGTCGTCACTTCGTTGTCAGCCATAGGTGAAGCATCATCAATTCAGGTTATCGGACAGTACGGATGTATTCTACCAGAAGCGGCGGAACATTGTGGAATGACGCACGATATACGGTTGACGAGTAGCCGCTATTTTTAAACCAGCTATCAATAAGATTGCCGTTCCAAAACCCCGCGGTGGGCGGGATGTCGAACAACACCCACACACGTTGCGCATCCCCGACGTACTTCGCAAGTTGGCCGACCGAATCTTTTGTGACCACGCTCTTGAAATTGTTCTGGATATTATCCTTCATGGTGGCGGTGCCGGGATCCTCGGCCGGGAAGAATCCATCAATCGGAAGCGTGCCATGGTAGTACGGCCGTACGGCAATATCGTCGTTGAACGGCACCACGAGGATGCGATCGCCGGGTTGTTCGTGTCGTTCGATGATGGCCGCGGCCTCACCGTAGGTCGTATTCGGCATACGAACAAGTTTGAGCGTGACCACCGCGGAACCCAGAATCACCGCCGTGAATAACCCAACGCGTACTACGCGGGGCGCCCCACGCGTTCCAAGTCCGATCGCGACCAACAACACTAAAGCTGGGATTGCTTCAGCGGCATACTTGTCCAAGGTCAACCTCAGTATCGAACTGAACGCCGCACAGCTTACTGAAAATATTATCAGAAACCAGATCAGCTGTATTTCTTTATCGTGATCACGCTGTCGTATGCTGCGTAGGGCAAGAGCGATAGCAACGAGAATCACAACTGAAACAAATAGCAGCACGAGGTATTCCTCGCGAAGACTACGGATATCCTTTTGGAAAAGGATGAGGAAATGTTTCATCCCGCCACCTCTTCGAATATTCCCTCCAGCGACTTCCCCTTCTGCTCCCGCAGTTGATCCGCGGGGCCGGAGAGGGCGATTTCCCCCTTCTTCAGATAGATGACCTCGTCGAGGAACTCCTCGATCTCGTTCACGATGTGTGTGGAGATGATGATGGCCTGCGCCTCGCCGCGGAATTCGCAGAAGATGGTGTGGAGGATGCGTTTGCGGGACGGTGGGTCGATGCTCCCGAACGGCTCGTCCATGAGCGCGAGCTTGTTCGGCCAGGAGAACGCGAACACCATTTTGAGCCTGGCCTGCTGGCCGCGGGAGAGGGTCCCGATGCGGCCGTCTTCGGGG
>CAINXF010000188.1 GCA_903854795.1 Candidatus Kerfeldbacteria bacterium | reverse complement strand
GGTCACAACGCCCGACCGAGGCGTGAACACGCCGTTATCAGTCCAACTTCCGCCGACGCTCACCGCGTAATTCGATCCGTTGGCCGTATCGAGGGTTCCCGAAATGATCGTCAGGTCGCCTTGGGCGTTCAACGGCGCGCCGAGCGTCCAGGTCGAACCGGACAGACCGATCGTCGATCCACCGGAAAGCGTCGTCACCTCGGTCGATGATAATCCCCTACGGTACACACGCACGTCGTCAATATTGCCGGCGAAGTACTCGCCAAGACCGGTATTCGGTGTATCGCGTCCGGCGATCCGTACGGCACGGAGGCTCGTTTGGATATTCCCCGTCTTCGCCGTCGATCCCACCTGGACGCCGTTGATGTACACATACATATGCGTACCGTCGTACACGCCCGCGACGTGCTGCCATGACGTCGTCAGCGGAGTCCCACTTGAACAAAGGTTTGCGGTATCGATCCGTAAACAAACGGAATTCTCGGACTGAAACAAGGTCCACACGTAGAACGGCGCTTGATGGGTCGCATCATACGATTTCCCGATAATCACATGACCACCATGGAGCGTGCTCGGCTTGATCCATGCGGAGAGCGTCAACTTGTTCCCCAGCATCGAGTTGAGGTACGACGGATTGCCCATATCGACGTACTGGGACGAACCATTGAAACCGAGGCTTCTGGTATCACTAAAACTCACCGAGGGCACGTCCGCACTGATGGTCGGCGCATAGGCGTGCGTACCGGTGTTACTATAACCGGAACTGTCATGCGCGGTGCTGCCCGTCGTCTCATCGAGATTCCAATATCCCACGAGCCCATCGTTGAACGCCACGTTATTGAACGTCGCGCTTTGCGACAACGTCGTATTCGATGTGGTGGCAAATTCGACCGTGCCGCCGTTGTGTGTGAACGTGCCGCCCGACTGTACGAGATTAGTGAGCATGAGCGTCGTACTCGGCGCCTTGAACTCACCTGCGGACAGCGTCAAGGTATGCTCAACCGAATTCAAGTCGGTCCCCGTCCAGGTCGTGGTGCCGGAACCGGCCTTCACGAGATCGTAGAAGATCATTTTCCCAGACCCTCCGCCGATCGTCGCACCCGACACCGTGACCGTCGGCGTTCCGGTGTAGGATACTGCGCCTGTGCCAGCGGTGGTCAGACTTCCACCGATCGTCATGCTGCTGGCAAACGTCAGCCCTACGCCAGTCGACACCGCCACGTTCCCCGTGACCGTGTTCGTACCGAGTCCCGTGAACGTGTCGTTAGTCCCTGCGGTGAACGAAAGATCATGGTTGATCGTGAAATTTCCGCCGCTTACGCTGATGCCTCCGCCACTGGAAAGGTTATAGAAGGTCAAGTTACCGGAACCGCCGTACAGGAACAAACCGAACGTCACCGTTGGGGAACCAGATGAATAACCAACAACTGCCGTACTATTGAACTGACCGCCGTAACTCAACGTCGTATCCGCATTTATATTTACCGTAGTACCGCTTCCGGCGGATATGAAGTACAGGGCATTACCGGCGGTATCAAGCGTCATGGTCGCACCGTCATTGAGCGCGGTGTATTGATTTCCAAGCACCTTACCACCTGGAAGATACGATTTATTGTCCACTAAAAGGACTGTGGCGCCGAACGTGGCGTCATTACCGCTCACGGTGAACGGTATGTTGCCGTTGTTATCGCCATCGTACTCGCCGATGTTCGCGTTCGAGATCGGACCTGCATCCTCGTGCGAAAGAAAGATGACATCTTGCTGGAGGTTCAGCGAGATGTTCGAGCTGTTGTCCGCGGCCCTCGTGACATATGCGCCATGTACGTCCGCATCATCGATGAACACGGTCACGACGTTATGTATAGCCACGACGACGTTCGCCACGGTGTACGTACTGTCATCGGGATTGCAGGTACCGGATGCCGAACCAGCACCGTTCACTTTCACCCGAATGGTGATAGTACCGCCGGTACAATCGAGCGGGTCACCGTCACTGTTCACGATATTCCCTGATACCGTCACCCCAGCCAGCGGGAACACCCACACGGTCACGTTATTGCCGCTGACGTTGTTTGACGTCGCGTCCATGGTCACGGTATGCGACGTGCCGTCGCCGCCGGCATCCTTCAGATTGACGTACGTCACGTGACCACTTGCTTGGTCACCATTAAAGTGTGCAAGCCATTGCGAACCGCTCGTGTCAGATTCCAGGTTAATCAAATTACCTGCGCTTCCCTGCACGGTGAACGTTCCTGCAAACGTGAACAGCGGCGCGCCGGTCGTCGCCTTCGCAAACCTGATCGTCTTACCGGCGGCCGTCGAGGTGAAGTTATTAAAAATCGTCGAACCGGAAATCGTCGAGGTCGAGGTCGGCGCGAACGTGACCGTACCGTTGTTGTGATGGAACGACGCGTAGTTCGACCAATTGCCGGTCACTGTAAAGGTCCCGCTCGACGGCGCGGTAAAATCACCATTTTGGTCTATGAGCATGTCCTTTACCGTAAGTGTGCGGTTGTTCGAATCGCTGACGTTAATGGATGTATTATCAGGATTTGTATCTTCGACAGAATACGTACCGTTCACGATGATCGCCCCTGTGCCACCACTATTGAAATTGATGTTACCAGGAATATCGTCTGCTGGGCATTGCATCAATAGATCATTGAACGTCCAATCCTGCGACCCTGAAGATGTACCCAAATTGTACGTCCCATCAGTCGCCTGTTGGATGACCGTACCGGTCGTCATATTGACGATACCGCCAGTGCCCACGAAGTCACCACCGTTGACGGTCGTCGTAACGTTATCAGACTTCAATGTACCTGCGGTCATGGTGATACCCGAGCTGTACATGTCCGATTTGACCGTCCACTCGCCGCCTGACCCGTTGAATACAAGACTATTCATCTGACTTCCGCCGGACGTCAACGTGAAGCCGGAGCCGGTCGCGGTAAACGTCGTCAGTGCCGAGTTGGGCGCGTTATAACTTCCTGCGTTCACGAAATCCCCACCAATGAACAGTGCATTATTATTGCCCATGTACATCGTCGCAGTCGCGGGAATGTGCAGGTCTCCCGCGGCAGTCGCGTGATCGCTCGCTGACGTCGTCGTGACGGCACCGCCCGGAGAGAAGTTCTTTCCCGCGAGTATGTGCAGCTCCATACCCGATTCGACTGTCAACGCGCCGCCTGAAACCGCGTACCTGATCCCGGCGTCCGTATTATCGGCAGTCGCGAGTTTCGCGTTCGTCATCGCGGTCACCGTTTCCTGCGACACTACGACGCGGTCCTGGATCAAGTTCAAGGACGTGATGTTCGACGTCGTGTTCGCCGCGAGGGTGACCGTCGTCGCTTTTTGCGATGCCGCGCCATCGATGAAGAGCACGATCGGATTGTCCGTCGCCGCGGGTGCCGGTACGGTCATTTTGTACGTACCGTCTGAGTCGAGGCAGGTACCATTTTTATTCGCAGCACCATTGACTGAAACATGCAGTGTCAAGTTCGCCGAACTGCAGTCGAACGCGGTCGTTTCGTTCGCGTTGTTGCTGTAGACCGTACCCGACACGTCGATCTCGGGCGGATTATACTCGACGAGCGCCCACACGGCGCTGACGTCCTGCTCGTAGGAGCTGTTCAGGTACGCCTGACCGATCTGCATCGAATCAAGATCGCTCGTCGTGATCGCACCGAGTCGCTGCGGCGGCGAGTAGGCCGTGATCGGGTATGTCTGCGGTATCGTCGGCGAGTTCGTATACCAGGACGCCGAGGTGAGCGGGATCTTGTCGCTCCATACGAACGACGTGCTCGGCGTCGCGCCTCCACCCAGAAACACCAACTGCTGCGAAGCGTTGGTCACGGTACTTCGGAACCTTGAACCTACCTGCACGAGCGTGATCGGATCGGTCGATGCGATGCCGGCGGCGGACGAGCTCGTGAGCTTCGCCATGGACGGCCATGCGCCGCTTGGTAAACCATAATCATCGTGTAGGAAGTCGGTCGCATCGTTCGGCGTGGTTTCGTCGATACACTCCCAATAGTTCGAACTCGCGTTACAACTATCTGGTGACTTGGTCCAGGAATCCATGTCTCCTGACGCGTTCGGGCGTAGGTACACGATATGTCCAGAGCCAGGGTATGAATTCTGCGCCGATCCGTAACTCTCGTTCAATGCCACATCGTCGAAGAACCAATCGCCCGCCGTCTGCGCCTCGCTGTTGAGGTTGCCGCCGAGGCCAAGCTGCGCGACGCCGGTCGAAAGGTCGCGCGTCGCGCTGGTCGCGAAGACTGTACCATCGATCTTCGCCTCGATCGTATCGTGCGCGCCCGTGCCGGTCCCGTCGACCTTCACCTCGATCCGATACCACGCACCGAGCGCGAGCGCGCTCGATTCCGAGCCGACCTGTCCGTCCTCATCGTACAGCCGCAACTTCCGCGCGTTGTCGAGCGTCACGTATACCCGCGCGTTACTGCTCGTATCACGGAAATCGAGGATACGATTCTCCGCTGACGGCGGCGTGGTCACGTACAGGTATGTCCGCGCGAAGAACGGTCCATTCGCGTTCGCCGCCTTGAACTGATAGTTCAGTGCCTGCCGGGCACCTGACGAGAGCGAAGAGGTGCGAAGTGCAGCCACACCGCTTCGGTACGTCGTCGTCGAGATGGTCGGCGAACCATCGGTCGTCGTCCACTCCATGCCCGCGGTCACACTTTGCAACTCGAATCCCGACGAGAACGCGCGACCGCCGGCCGAAGGCTGATACTCGACCACGACCCACACGTTCGATACGTTCATCTGTGGTGAACAATCCGTCGTATTAAAATTAACAAACGCGTTATCGAGATCTGTGGGCGTCCATTTGTCGTATACTGCTCCTCCAGGTAGATCGTATGAGGCTAACCCAGTCTTATTAACGGTCGACACATCGGTATACCATGATGTTGTCGATATCGATCTCGTAGCAGTATCATACCCGCTGCCGACATAGAGGCGCTCGACCACGTTGCGTGCTAACGCCGTGCTGCCACCACCCAACCGGATATGCGTTTGGGTGAGCTTGATATGGTCACCCACGCCGATGCCAACATCCGATGAGTTCTGCAACGTCAGATCTTCCTGCTGGCTGTTCGCCGTGCAGTACATATAACTCGTCGCATCGTCCGGCGTGACCTCGTTGACCGTCGTGTACGCGCCGGTCCATGCGGTGTTGGTACCGAGTCCATTCGGTCGTAGGTACACGACCTTCCCCTCGCCTGGCCAGTTGTCGATTCCATAATAGTTATCGTTGTTGAGCGCGACGTCGTCCCAGTACAGGTCGGCGGTGACACCCGCCCCGATCACGCCGAGTGCGAGGATGCTGGTGCCGTTCGTGAACGACCTCGTCCCCGTCCTGTCTGCGGCGAACTCGACGCCATCAAGACGAGCCGCGAGCACTTCATAAGGCTGGGAATACATCAGCTCGATTCGGGACCACGTATTGAGCGGGATCGCGGTCGAGCTACCTCCTACTTTTGCACCGGCAGTCTCGTCCCATAACTCGAGCGTACGGTCACCGTTCATACGAACGCTCACCTCGTCACCGCCCGCACTTCGGAACGCCATGACCTTCGTCTGTGCCGAAGGCGCGCTCGCGATATATACATACGCCCGCGCAAACCAGGCATAATTCGTATCGTCCAAGGACGAAAACTGCATGGTGATCCCCTGCGTGGATGACGAGGGATTGGTCCGAAGCGCGTACGATCCGGAACGCACGAACGTCTGCGAGATCGTCGGAGACCCGATGTTCGTCGAATACTCCATGTTCGTCGCGGTCGAATTCAGCTCGAACCCGATCGTGGCTGTTCGTGCGGGAAGTGCGGCGCCGATTTCGTCCGATGCGACCTGCCATTGTCGCGCCTCCTTAAAATCACCGATCGCCAGCGGCCCAAGCCTGTAGAATTCCGGCGACACATCAGGAAAATCGATGGTATAGCCGAGCGTATACGACGTACCCGCTTTCCAATCGACGTTCCATGTCACCGCAATCGTGCCATTGTTCGGCGCCCCCGCGGTACCACCATCGGATATCCCTGAGATGCCAAAGGTATCTGGCACGGTTTCAACGACGGTGCCTTGATAATTTTGCGATGGAACTACCGTGAACGATACCGGATAATCGGCTTCTGGATATATTCGTGTCGGGAACACGGTACGCTGCACGTCAAATGCAACTGTGTCGCGCACCTCGAAGGTATCCTCAGTCGTCCGCGTACCGCTCGGGGTGACCGCGGTCATGCGGACCGTGTAGGTTCCCGCATCACCGGTCCGGTACGTGACACGGTAATCAGGATCGTTGGTGACGCCTTTATCCACGCACGCCGGGTTCGTCGTGACCGTGGAGTCCTTCGTGGAAAATTTTTGTACGTCATGCGACGGATTTTCGATCTCGAGGTCGACCGCGGTATTGCAGAGGGTGCTGCCGTTGTCATCGAGGACCGCCATGCCGATGACCGCATCGGTGTTCGTCTTTTCGATCGAACGGTCGACGTTGATCGCGAGGACACCCCAAGTAAAGTCCTGTTCGGTGGTGTACGTCGCATCGCCCTGCGTTACGGTGACCTTAAGTGCGTACTTTCCCGGCTTCACGAGCTGCGACGGGTCGAGGTCGACCGTCTGCAGCGTGCTCCGTCCGTCCTTCTTCGTGCCACCGCGTATCTTCACGGGGCGCTCTTTGTGATCCGGGCCGACGACCGAAACGGACACGATCTCCCGCGTAGTCGTATCGACCCCGAACATCCCGAAGACGGCATCCTTCCTCGTCTCGATGGATACCTCAGGTTGTTCATCCGCGCGATACTCCTTCTTGCTGACCGTCACCGCGCCGTCGATGTCCTTTTTTAAGGAATCGGACACCGCGGCTTGCGCACGGACGGTGAACGTCTTTTCGATGCGTAGTGACTTGTCGTCATCGGTACGCATGACGTGGAACACGTATGGTCCTTCGTTGCTCGTGGTAAATGTCGCAAGGAACTCGGGGTCTGACGAGCTTCCTCCGGCACAGCCACCGTTGCGCACGAGCATGCCGTTCTTTTCGGACATGGCCTGCACAAAATTGTCCGGCCCGCTGATGGCGAGATGGACGTTCCCGTCACATTGCGGTGTGCCATCAGCGTTCTTCGAGCGTACGCCGATCGACACGTTCGATCCGCTCACCAATGAAGTGTCGGAAGCGGCCACGTCGAGCGTGCCCCATTCGAATGACGCGTCGACCGTCGCAGTGTGTACGCCGTCGCTCACCGTCGATTCGACCGTGTACGTTCCAGGGGTAATCGATGCGGACGGTTCAAGGTACCACATCCTTCGTTCCCGCCCGTCACGACTGACCACTTCGGTCACGTTCGGCACCGACACGATAGACCCGTTCGGACCTTTGAGGACTGTAGAGGTAATGGTCAAAGGAACTCCGGGTGTAAGCCCTGCCGGCACATCGGTTGCGCGAGCTGAAAAACCCTTACTCCATAACTGAACGACCGCTTGTGTGCCGCCGATCACGATTGGATCCGTTGGCTGGACGAACCGCGGCTGTGATGCGGTCCACGATGCCTCATCGAACGACACCGGCGTATATTGCACCGATGGATCGCTGCGCTCGATGACCTGGTCCGATGCGATCTGCCACGCGGTGCCGAGCGTACTACCGCCGACCGTCGCCGGACCGACCAAAAACAACATCGGACTTTGATCGGGCGCATCGAACACGTACGTCAGCTCGTACTCCTTCCCGGCCTTCCAGTCGACGTTCCATGAGATCGTGGCCGGATCCGCGTCGTGCGCGGTCCGCGTACCGCCGTTGGAAATCTGCGAGATTGCGAACGATGCCGGCACGGTATCAGTGACATCGCCCTTTGTATCCACCGTAGGCGAGACGAACAAATGCATGACGTAAGGCTGCCGAGGGTTGATCCGTGACGGGCCGACGCGCTCGACCACGAGCTGCGGCTGCGCCACTGCGATGATGGTCAGCGCGGCTTGTTCGATGCCAGCGTCAGTTTTTGCCGTCACGGCGACCTGGTATGACCCCGACACATCCGCTTTGAACCGAGTTAGATAATCTGGATTTGCTGTCACTGATTCCGCGCCGCAGGTTGTCGATACCGGCAGCGTTCCGTCAGCCGTGCGGGCAGACACCGTAGTACCGTCAGGTTTCGTGATGCGCACGTCAAGATCGGCATTACAGACGGTCTTCCCAAGCGCATCGATGACACCTAACGCCACCGGCACGCTATCGCCGACGCGATACACCGATTTCGGTGTGTTCATCGAGAGCGCACCCCACGAGAACGTCTGGGTCTCCTGGACGGTCTTTTTCCCGTTGGCGATGCTCATCACCACAGTATAGGTTCCCGGCCGAAGTGATTTTGTGTGTGTGAAGGTGAGCGCAATACGACGATGGGAACCGACCGAGGTCGCTGCAGTGGTCGTCGGCACCTCGACCACATTGCCCGCGGCGTCTCGAATCTCGACCGATTTCAACGCATCCTGATCGACGTACACCGTCGGATCTTCGACTGGTAGGAAGTACCGTTTCTTCAGGAACGAGAAAAACCCATAATCAGGGGACGAGACATCCTTCACCTGCTGGGTGGTAAGGTCGAGCGACATGCCGTCGATATACACCGTCGCATCCGACGGCATCGTGCCGGCCACATACCGTACGCGTGTCTGAAGGTTGACGAGACGATCGCTGATGACGCTCTCAGGCAACGTCACGTTCCAAAAACCACCATGAAGACCGTTGCTCACTTCGTTCCGCACCAACACTGAATCGAACGTGGTCCAGGTCTGGCCGCTATCGGTCGAATACTCGAACACCAGCACGTCGTCGCTCGAGGGCGATCCATGGAACGCCGCCGAGACCGAAAGTTGTGCGTTGAGGATCGCGCTACCGTAGGTCGAACGCAGCACGGGAAAATCCTGACAGGTTATCACGGCACCGGACGCATCGCCCATCGCGGCGATCGACGACCGTTTGAACACCGCGCTCGAATTTTGCGTGAACGACTGCCAACCGTCCGTACCGCGTCGATCGGTCGTCTGGGCGGCCTGCGCATTGCTCCATCCGGCACATGCCGCTGGATCGAGGTGCATCGTCGTCAGATGCGAGGAGGCCACGTCGGCGCGCAACGCGACACCGTCGACGCGTATCGTGGTCGACGCACTTCCAGTATCGGTCAGGTCCGGCTCGAGACGGATCTGCACGTTGCGCAATTTCGCCACCGTCGTGACGTCGTCCAGCGGCACCTCGAGATATCCTCCGTCGTTCGCGTTGTTGACGTCACCGCGGATGATCACGGTCTTCACCGCGCGCCAATCCACGCCATCGTTCGAGACACGTACGACGAGCACGCCGGTACTGTCCGCTGCGGCGTGCGCCGAGATCGAAACGAGCACGGAGGCGCCACTCACCTTCTTTTGACCATCAAGCGCAGCGGAACTATCGGTCCAGACGCATCGAAGCGACGGCGACGGATGTTCTGACCCATCAGCACCGTTACCGACGTACACCGCCGAGTTCGCGTCCGAGAACTCCTTGGCACCGCCTGAATCCGACACCGACAACGCGCGCGCCGCATTGGCGTTGCTCCACCCATCGCACGCGCTCGGTGAGAACGTTAGCGCGGTTCCCGACTGCGCCCCGGCGCGATGCATATCCCAAAGCAATCCGCTTCCTGCGGTACACAATGAGATGCATATGACGAGCGTGATGCGAACTGCGGTTACCATGGAAGCCGTTGCACGCACCGGTCGTGCCGTACGAGCGATAACGCCGTCACGGATCGCCCGAACCGCGGTTTGTGCGTACCGGCGATCGTGGCGCGGCCCGACCCGTATCGGGACCAACCGACCGCTACGTTCCCATGCGCGAAGCGTGTTCGTATGGACCTGCAACAACTCCGCCACCTGTCGGATGGTGAGGAGCGAGGGCAGTTGCTGCCATGATACCGTCGGTCTCATCCCTCGGGCGCTTCCGGCGCGTAGCCGAACTTGGGCACGGTACCGAAATAACCGGAGAAATGATTTCTTAACACCCATTTGTGATCGCGGTTCGTTGCGTTTTTTATTTCTCGAGTTTACGTAAATAGAATAACAACTTTTGACGTTTCGGTCAAGGATTTTTTATGGTAAGTCTCGCTATTTTTTCACCTAAGATTAGGGATTTTTTATCTTTCACCAACAAAACAACCGACCGCTTGACCGCTAGGAAACCACCTGTGTGTATACTTCTTCGATCTGCTTGGTCACGGTAGTCCAATCATATCGTTGCGCCGTTGCACGTCCATGTACCCCCATGACGCCACGTCGTTCAGGGTCCTTCGTCAACGCGATGACCGCATCGGCGATCGATCTCGGATCTCGAGGTCTACAAAACAGACCTTCTTTCCCGTCGGTCATCACGTTACGGTACCCCTCGATGTTCGACGCGACGATCGGCACGCCTGACGCCATCGCCTCCAGCAACACGATGCCGAAGCTCTCGCTACCGGTCGCGGGCGAACAGTACACGTCTGCCGACGTATAGTACCGTGGCAAATCTTCGGGCGACACGTATCCCGCGAACGACACTCGACGTCGTAGGTTCAACGGAATATACGCGTCATAGTACTTCTT